>JACMKO010000448.1 GCA_014380065.1 Leptolyngbya sp. ES-bin-22
GCTATCTCGAAGGCTTGCTGATTAAGTCCGTCACCCGCAAGAAGCAGGGTGAGTGCGATAAGTTCCGGCTTTATGTCAAGGGCGATCGCCCTTATGTCCTGGAGTCTGGATGGTCTACTGTCCCCAAAGAACAATCCTTCGCCAAGGGCTTGATCTGGACGATCACCCACATGAGTCAGCAGCAATTACAACACCCGATCGTTTTAAATCCGCATCCAGGAGAGGAGGATGGCGTGATGTTTTGCCGCGTGATTCAAGATAGTAAATCTATCTATGTTGAACGCCAGGGCGAACCAGATTGGGAAGATGTTTTAGAACGCGCGATCGTCAATCTAGAGCAAGCGACAGGGCGCAGCTTCCGAGAGAAACCAGAGGAAACACTGCCAGAAGAGACAACGTCCGATCCTGTAGCTCAAGCACCAGATCGTCAGAGATGCTGTTTATAGATGGAGTCAATCACAGGCTCGATCGTCTGGATGATATTGAAAAATGTCGTCAGATCTACTACTGGATTGCTGATAGAGCCGTCTGGAAGCAAGTAAATGAAGTGCCTGCAACGGCATCTTATGTTAAGCAAGAATTGGCAAAGGCGATCGCCAATCTCGCTCCTACCGATTTAAGCCCTGTCCGAACCCTGACGGATCTTCAGCTTGAGAGACTGGGATGGGAAGCTGAAAAGACTCAGAGTACATTATGCCCGTCGGGGTACGCACAATCAAATGGGCTTTGCGATCCAATTGGGAACGGTAAGATCTTTGGGGACTTTTCTCGATCTACCCCAAGCGGTTTCCCTTGAGGTGCAACAGTATGTTGCGGAGCAACTCAAGCTCGCACTCCCTTGTTTTAATGCTTATGCTCAACCCCAAACCTGGTAGGATCATACGATCGTGATTGCTGAGACCTATGGCTATCGTCAGTTTTCAGATCAGCCTGGAAATTGGCAGTTCGTGCGCTGGCTCTATTATCGAGCCTAGTGGAGCGAGGAAGCGCCCAGCGTTTTATTCGACCAAGCCACACTCTACCTCGTGGAACGTAAGATTCTCTTACCTGGGGTATCCAGGCTGGAACGACTGGTTGCAGGGGTACGGGAACGAGTGCAGCAGCGGGTGTGGCAACGACTGGCAAGACTACCAAGTCCGCCACAACGGAGGCAATTGGAAGCCTTGTTGGAGATCGCCCCAGAACAGGGTCAAACCACGTTGGAGTTATGGCGTCGCTCCCCGACGCGCCACAGTTCTCTGGCATTAGTGCAAGCCTTAAAACGCCTCATCCTCATCCGCCAAATCGGCATTGGACAGCTTGATTTTGGCAAGCTCCCCCCGAGTCGCATTCAAGCGCTAGCCCGCAGTGCCTTAACCTTAAAAGCACAGGCGATGACTCAGATGTTGGAGCAGCGACGGATTGCGGTTTTGGTTGCCTTTGTCTACACCCTTGAAGCGACCGCCCAAGATGATGTCTTGGACGTCTTCGAGTTATTGGTTCAAGAGATCCTGGCAAAATCAGAACGCGAGGGTCAACAAGCGAGATTAAGGACGTTAAAAGACTTAGACATTGCCTCCCTGCGGTTAAGCCAAGCTTGTAAAATCTTGCTGGACAAAGACTGTGAATCGAGCCAAGTGCGAGAAACGATTTTCCAGCAGATTGATGCTCTAACGCTGGCAGAAGCAATTATCAAAGTGGAATCACTGGCGCGTCTGCCCGAAGACCACTATTACCCAGAGGTGTTAGCCCGGTGGCATCAAGTTCGCATTTTTCTACCCCTTTTACTCCAGACCATTCAGTTTGAAGCGAATCGCACCGGGCAAATTGTCCTCAAGGCAGTGCAATTTTTGCAGACGATTGAAGGTAGATCGAAGCCGAAGATGCAAAATGCCCCCTTGTCGGTGGTGACCAAAGGTTGGAGCCGTTGGGTTGGGAATGCCGAGGGCACCCTGGATCGTCGGGCTTATACGTTCTGTGTTCTGGAACAGTTGACGTTGTCATTGAAGCGACGCGATCTGTTTGTCTCTCCCAGTGTGCGCTGGAGCAATCCGCGCGCCAAACTGTTATCAGGGGCATCGTGGGAATCTCTGCGGGCATCAGTCTGCCGCAGTCTAAATTTGCAACCGACACCTGCATCCGAGATCGCTCAACTCCAGGGGCAGTTAGACAGCGCCTATCAGCGCACTGCCAGCAATTGGGCAGATAATCCAGCCGTCAGACTGGAATTGGCGCAAGGTAAAGAAAGAATCGTTCTGAGCCATTTGGATAAACTCGACGAACCGCCATCGCTTTTGGAACTCAAACGTCAGGTCGCAGCCCTGCTGCCGAGAATTGATTTACCCGAAATGTTACTGGAAATTCAAGCGCGGACAGGCTTCATGGATGAGTTTACGCATCTGCATCAAGGTCAGGCGCGGATTGCTGATTTCTCGATCACGGTTTGTGCGGCACTGATTGCTTCTGCCTGTAATGTTGGCTTAACGCCTCTGATCCGTAAGGACATTGCGGCATTAACCCGATATCGGTTGCAGTGGGTGCAGCAAAAATATCTTCGCCTTGACACCCTGATCGCGGCCAATGCTCGATTAGTCGCTGCCCAAACCGAAATTGAATTAGCGCAAGCCTGGGGCGGCGGGGAGATAGCCTCTGCCGATGGCATCCGCTTTGTGGTTCCGGTACGAACGATCAATGCTCGACCGAATCGTAAGTATTTTGGGGCGGGGCGGGGCATCACCTACTACAACTTCACCTCAGACCAATTTACCGGATTAGCATGGACTCGTGGTGCCCGGAACTCTCCGCGATTCTCTCGTGCTTTTGGTGGGTTTGTTAGAACAAAAAACTAGCTTGCATCCGCGAGAAATTATGACCGATACCGCAGGTTATAGTGATGTCATCTTCGGCTTATTTTGGCTACTGGGCTATCAATTCAGCCCGCGTCTGGCAGACCTTGGGAAGGCAAGATTTTGGCGGCTGAATGGGGAGGCAGACTACGGCATCCTCAATAAAATAGCGAAGCATCGGGTCAATCAGAAACTGATTGAGGAGAACTGGGATGACCTGCTGCGAGTGGCAGGATCACTCAAGATCGGTACGGTCAGTGCCATAGAAATTATGCGAGCTTTGCAACGAGGGAATCAACCCTCGACTCTGGCAAGAGCCATTGGTGAATTAGGGCGGATTGCAAAAACACTTTACTTGTTGAACTATGTCGATGATGAGGATTGCCGCCGTCGCATCCTCACGCAACTGAATCGGGGTGAAGGCAGACATCGATTGGCAAGAGCGGTTTTTCATGGGCGCAAAGGCGAAATTCGGCAACCTTATCGGGAAGGGCAAGAAGATCAATTATCGACGTTGGGCTTGGTGGTCAACGTGATTGTTTTGAGGAATACCTTGTATATGAATCAAGCTGTCAAATCCTTGCAGGCTGGGAGTCTTAGTATTAATGATGAAGATGTGGCTCGGTTATCACCCTTGGGCAATGCTCATATTAATATGCTGGGTCACTATTTCTTTGAGCTGCCCCAGGAGATCCAGAGAGGGGAGATGCGCCCCCTGCGAAATTTGGCAGAGGTGAACCTATTGGATGAGTTTGAGGACTGAACACGGTCAAGGCTAAAGCTGAAACGATTACGGTGTAAGCATTACAGCACTCTCCTGACCTAGTGTATTTTTCTTTACTGCTCTAAATATTAAGCAATCCACATTTTGTAGATGCAGAGTATGTAGAATACTCTGCACCTACGAACTGAGTTTTCAGAAGGACTGGGATCTCAAAAGATTCAAAAAGATCCTCGACTTTGGTTTTTTGAGTATTTTTTAAGCTCTGAAGCTCAATCAGTGCAGAGCTTTCAGAGCAAATGATCCATTTTCGTCAGGATCGGTGCCTTACCCCATGATCTCCAAGCGAGGCCAGTTAAGGTGCTTTTCGCTCAACACAATATAACCCTGCCTAGCAATTTCCAAGCATACCCTCTTTTGTCACTCTAAGCAGAAGAAAATACGAGTTGTAAGTTAAGCCGATGGATCAGCGGACAAACCAACTGATTCATCTTGCTTATCAATTGCTCAAAGCCAACCTGCAACAAAGCAATCGGAAATACTTCTAACCACCGCTTCAGCCAGTTGAAACAAATCAACGGTTGGATGATTAAACGGAGGTTGTTCAGTAA
>JACMKO010000449.1 GCA_014380065.1 Leptolyngbya sp. ES-bin-22
ATCGGGTTTCTGTACGCAACATAAAGATTCAACTCGATTAAGCGACAACAGGCAGTCAGATAAACCGTTATAATTCTCGGAATTGCTGAACACAGATATGAATTTCCCTCATCCCCAACCCTTCTCCCTGGGGAGAAGGGTTGGGGATGAGGGAAATTCATATCTGTGTTCAGCAATTCCGAGAATTATAACGGTTTATCTGACTGCCTGTTGTCGCTTAATCGAGTTGAATCTCTATGTTGCGTACAGAAACCCGATTTCTCTCAAACTGTTCTCAAGCCCTAAAATCTAAATTAGTTAGGATTTACGCAAAGATCCCCGACTTCTATGACACGGTAAGCTGGGCAGCGCTAATTTTTCACCAGAAGTCGGGGATCTAACCACATCTCGCGTAAGTCCTAATCTATAAATTTGGGTTGCCCTTCCCTTTTCGCTCTGCGTAAGTCCTATGAAATTTGGTTAGATTCTGTCTATCTAAAGGGCAAGCTCAAAAAAGCTAGCTTCGCGTTAAAAGGTTAAGTGCGCGATTCGCAGTCCCTCAACCAGCAGCATTGCCGCGATCGCCCCAATCAGCGTATTCAAAATATTCACCACTTCATTGGTCAACCAGGAGAAACGGCTTTGCAAGGTTGCCCCAATGACACTTTCTGCATTTGTGCCGATGAAGGCTGCCACAACGCAAATGAAAACTTGCCACAGCGGCATTAGCCCAACGCCCCAACCAACTAGCGCGATCGCCACTGAAGCAACTACACCCGCCAGCGTACCTTCCAAACTAACAGCACCCTCTGTACCACGCGCTACAGGCTGTAGTGTCGTAATCAAAAACGTACGTTGACCATACGCTTTACCAATTTCGCTAGAGCACGTATCCGCCAGCTTGGTGCTGAAACTTGCCACATAGCCCAGCAGCAACAAGGGGACAAGCCACCGACTCTCGGCAGGCAAGACTAGAGGGACAAGTAAACTGCCGATCGCACACAACGCCCCGGTAAGTGCCGATCCCCATACATTCTCTGGTCCGCGTGCACCCGATCGCTTCTCGGCAATGCCCGCTGCCTCTTTCTGCGCCATACCGACTCTCGTAATGCCCGACCCCACCAAAAAGTAGAACACAACGACAGCGTATCCCTGCCATCCCAAACAGCCCCACACCAACACGCCTAAGATCCACGCATGGACGATGCCAGCAGGTGTGAGGAGCTTCTTAGGCAGAAACCAGACGATCGTCAGTAGAACGGTATTTAAGACAACGGCAATGAGCCAGGGGGTAAGAACGGATGAAGGATAAAGGCTAAAGGCTAAAAGGTGCAAAATGGAAACTGTAGAAAAAGCGGTTGTAGAGAGTAGAGGCAGCATCGCTTCGGCGTTCCAGAAGTGCAACAGATTCATTGTGACAGCGAACAGTGGTCTGTGGTCTGTGGTCAGTGATCTGTGCACAGAGTCTATGAACAGTGGTTAGTGAACATTAGTGAACAATAAACAGTAGGACATTAACTCAAAACTCAAAACTCAAAACTCAAAACTTTTTATCCTTCATCCTTCATCCTTTCCCCCATGCCTCCCCTCTTCCACCTCGCCTTCCCCGTCAGCAATATCCCTCAGACCAAAACCTTCTATGCCGACGGTTTAGGCTGCGGCGTTGGGCGCGAGAATCCGGAATCCGTCATTCTCGATTTACAGGGTCATCAATTAGTCGCTCACGTCGTCCATGAGCCACTGACACCACAAAAAGGCATCTATCCCAGACATTTTGGGCTGATTTTCACAGTAGAAGCGGATTGGGAAGCGCTGCTAGAGCGATCGCAGCAAAAGGGATTGACCTTTTACCAGCAAGCCAAACATCGGTTTCCAGGCTTGCCGCTAGAGCATCGCACGTTCTTTCTGCAAGATCCGTTTGACAACCTGATGGAGTTTAAGTTTTACCGCCACCCTGAAGCAATTTTTGGCAGCCGTGACTTTACTCAAGTCGGTGACACAGTCGGCAGTTAGAGTCCCTTTAAAGCGACTCTAACCCAACTAAGGCGGTGCTACTGCCTTGGAATAAGACGGAGAGCGTGCGCTTTTTGGTGCTCCAGTACGCGACGGTCGATCGCAAAATATCCAGCGCAACCAGCCACTCAGACGGCTCAGTTTGTGCGAACAGATCTGGCTGTTCGTACAGCAAAATGAAGCGATCGCCATTCAGCCAGTCCAGGTCAGTCAGGCAATCTTCCAATGCGTCCCAGTTATGCCCGAAGTGGCGCGGAAAGAACATTGCGTCTGCAATTGCTTGCAGAAAATCTGCTTTGCTCGT
The DNA here is from genome assembly GCA_014380065.1 of Leptolyngbya sp. ES-bin-22. Lineage (GTDB taxonomy): Bacteria > Cyanobacteriota > Cyanobacteriia > Leptolyngbyales > Leptolyngbyaceae > Stenomitos. The sequence continues at coordinate 2,297 of JACMKO010000449.1, forward strand.
GCTCTTTGTGCCGTCAAGGCAGAATAAGCGAGCGTTGTGCTCCTGGCTTAAGGTTGCGAGTGTCGCTGTGCTGATGAGCGTCTCAAGCTTGTAAAGTCCTGGATGACGCTCACCCTTCAGCACTGCAATCAAATTATCCATGTCTTACTGCACCCTCACAAAACTGGCATAGTGGTCGCCAGTGTAGTAGATTTCGCCCCCTCGTCCGGTGATCAGCCGCCGTGCGCCCCGATCGCGTGATCCGGGTGTTTTCACCGTGTATTCCCGATAGTAGCCTGTCGCCGCCTGCGGCAAGCGTCGCTCTCGATTGCGAAAGACAGTACCATCCTTTGCATAGGGAAACGGTCCACCTTTTCTAATCAGATTAATGGTTGATCGCGCTTCGGGCGGCAAGCGATCAACCGTTACTGCGGGCGTTGCAACACGCACTAAAATCGTGGGCTGAGCCGTAAGCTGACTGTGATTGCTCGCTGGTTGCGCCTCTACGTGCAAAACTGCCGTCAACCCGATCAGAGCGAGAGCGGTCAGAAAGAGGCTCGCGAACCGGAGAACGCGTTTCACCAAACACTGCTTAAATGTCATAGAAGGCTCGAATAAAGCTCAGCGAAGAGATTGCTGCTGTTAAGATACCCTGCGAACGTGCGATCGCCCCACAATTTGGTCGTGGCTTCATACGTGCGGTCAGTGATAGCGTTCCCCCATCAGCTCAATGTTCTGAGAGAATGAGGACACATGGCAGAAAACCTCAACACAATCTGACGTGCCTGTAAAAGAACTGTCTGACCGCTGACGGCTGACAGCAAATCCTCATCCCTCATTTCATTGGAAGCACCGAGAATGCCAGATACGCTTTTATCAGAATCCCTGCCCGAAAACCTGAGAAGTCGGGTTGTCACCCAGGGAGTGCAGCGATCGCCCAACCGCGCCATGCTGCGAGCTGTGGGCTTTAAGGATGAGGACTTTACGAAGCCGATCGTGGGCATTGCTAGTGGGCACAGCACCATTACGCCCTGCAACATGGGCATTGAGCCCTTAGCAAAACGGGCAGAAGCAGGCATTCGCGATGCAGGCGGAATGCCTCAAACCTTTGGCACTATCACCGTCAGCGACGGCATTTCGATGGGCACCGAGGGCATGAAGTACTCACTGGTATCGCGGGAAGTGATTGCGGACGCGATCGAAACCGCGTGTAGTGCCCAGAGTATGGATGGGGTACTGGCGATCGGTGGCTGCGACAAAAATATGCCCGGTGCGATGCTGGCAATGGCTCGGATGAACATCCCTGCCATCTTTGTCTATGGCGGCACGATCAAGCCCGGACACTTTAACGGGTGCGATCTCACGGTCGTCAGTGCCTTTGAAGCCGTCGGACAGTACAGTGCGGACAAAATTGCTGAGTCGGAGCTGCTGGCAGTCGAGCGCAACGCTTGTCCGGGTGTGGGTTCCTGCGGCGGAATGTTCACTGCTAACACGATGTCATCTGCGTTTGAAGCAATGGGCATGAGCCTGATGTATTCC
>JACMKO010000450.1 GCA_014380065.1 Leptolyngbya sp. ES-bin-22
GATCGCTCAAAGGGGATGAAAAATTCGCTCTGGTTCGTAGCGCTGGTATTGCACTTGCTGCTGTTGGCGGTACATCCTTTCGGGGTGCCGATTTAACTAACGCCAATTTCACCAGCGCTATGCTCAAAAGCACGAACTTTACAAACATCTGGCAGAAAGACGACCAGGGAAAGCGCTACGAGCGTATAACCGTTTTGGAAAAGGTCTGCTGGCATGGTGCCAAAAAGCTCGACAAAGCCAGAGTCGGTGACTCCATCCTTGCTCATGCCAATGTCCGCGATCTGCTCATTACCCGCAATGGCTACAACAAGCACTACATTGATGCCAACCTGCGCGGTGCAAACTTAGAGGGGGTCAACCTCAATCAAGCTAATTTGAAATGGGCAGACCTCAGCGGCGCAACCTTGCACCGTGCCGAACTCAAGGACGCGAACCTGCGCGAAGTCCTTGCCATTGGCACTGACTTTACCGCTGCCCACCTCACCGGAGCCTGTTTAGAAGCCTGGAACATCGACCACACCACCAAACTTGATGGCGTTGATTGCCAGTACGTCTTCTTACTCGAACACCCCAACCAATTCGGCAACCGCGAACGCCGCCCCCACGACCCCGATGCGGTCTTTCAAGCCGGGGACTTCGAGCAGCTCTACAAAAAGATGATGAATCTGGTGCAAATCTTGCTGCGCGACGGCATCAACCGCGAAGCCTTTGCCGAAGCCTTCCAAAAATTAATGCAAGAGCATCCCGATCTTAGCTTTGATTCCATTCAAGCCATCGAGAAAAAGGGCAACGATGTTCTACTCACGCTGGCAGTCCCCGAAACCGCCGACAAAGCCAAAATTTCCCAGGACTTTCTCCAACCTTACGAAGACCGTGTGCGACAACTAGAGGCAACCGTCACCGAACTGCAAACGCTTCGCTCTACCGACCTCAAAGATATCGCCCTTGCCTTAGCCACCCAGCCCATCCACGTCACCAACCAAGCCGCCGCAGGAGACAACGCTGTGAATGATCAAAGTCGAAACATTAACGTGGGCAGAGATCTAACGCTTCAGGATTCGGTTCTCAACATTGGTGATATCAATGGCGCGGTTACAAATGCCATCAACCAACTGCCCAGTACACCTAACCCCACGCAACCCGGCATCAAAGAACTCCTGATCGAACTGCAAGCCGCCATTGGAGTCGATGCTGACCTGCCAGAGAAGGGCAAAGCCTCAGCGCTAGAGAACGTCAAAGTCCTGGCAGAAGTTGCCCAAGATCCTGAACCACCCGAAAAGAAAGGCTTAGGGAGCCAAGCCGTGACCTTTCTTAAGGGCGCAGTGTCCTTCCTGCCTGACACTGCCAAACTTGCTGAAGCCTGCACCAAACTGCTGCCACTCATTACCAAAGCGTTAGGGCTACCGTTTTAGCTCAAAAAGGGTGAGGCGTTTATTTGGTAAAGGCTATGGAGCGATTGATCGCTGACACTCGGTTAGCCGATTAATAATCGCTTCGACGGTGAAAATCCCAAACTTGTCGCCCAGAAACGGCAAGTGACCCACAGGCGCACTGAGGCTGAACGTAATTTCGCTGTGGCGTTTCCAGTGATTATCAACAAACAGATTATGGGTGCGCCAGCCTACCCGATCGGCAAACGTGCGCCAAACTTCGGACTTGTTCCAGTAAAGGCGATCGTACTTTTGCCAGATGGCTTTTTGTACACTAAACCCAAAGCGACCCTGGCTGTACTTCAGCCACAGTTGGTCAAGAATGCGTAGATCGGTGCAGGGAAACCCTTGAAGCTGCTTTGCCTGAAGTGGCTCATCGACATCCAGACCATAGCGCTCTAGCATCACCACTCGCGTTTCCTGATCTGCCCTTTGCCATTGTTGTCCCGCCAGAAGACGCTGCACGCGATCGTAATATGCACTCGCATAGAACTGATCAACCGCCCGCATCACTTTTGGCTCTGTCCGGTTTTGCAACAGCTCGTATGCCGCCTGCTGCACCTCAGGAGCGCGATCGCCCAACGCTCGCATCACCAAATTGAGTCCACGTTGCCCATATTGCAGCGCCTCTGGCAACGCGGCTAGCCGCTCCTCTGGACGCGAACTCGCCAACCGTCTGCGAACCCCATCCCAGCCGCCCAGAATCACTGCGCCTGTTGGAATGGCAGCGTATCCACCCAAAACCGCATCATGCTTATCAGGTTGATTCAACGGTTGCGTCATTGCCGAAGTAGTAGTGAGCGATCGCCTCTTCCCAATTAAAGCAAAAAGGCTCAGGTTATACCAAATCAATGAGCAAAGGCTACAGAGCTTGCCCTCATCCCCAGCCCTTCTCCCCAGGGAGAAGGGAGCCGGAATGAAGTCCCTCTCCTGTGGGAGAGGGATTAGGGTGAGGGAGTATCTGTAGCTTTTATTGCAGGACTTGGTATTAGAAGTCAGCAATCTTAAGAGTTTTGAGTTGCTTTAGCGATCAGCCTTTAGCCCTTAGCCCTTAGCCTTTAGCCTTTCTGCTTTCGTCTCACGCCACTCCCCACACTCGCACCGTTCGATCTTCACTGCCGCTGATGATCATTTGCTTATCGGCGCTAATAGCAACGGCTGTCACCAGGCTAGTGTGCCCTTTCAGCGTGCAGAGTTCCCGTCCTGTCTTCAGGTTCCAAATTTTGATGGCGTTCTGGCTGCTGCTAATGAGGTGCCGATCGTCGGTGAGCGTCACGGAGGCGATCGTTCTAAGCGCTCCTTTTTCGGGGCGAATCTGCTGTCCTGTTCTCAGGCTCCACGCTCTGATAACGTGATCACGACCGCGAATGGCAAACGTTTCGCCATCTTCGCTCACGGTGATGGCATAGATGAAGGAATGTGCCCTGAGCGTGAAGACCTCCTCTTGCGCCCACCAGTCCCATACTTTAATCATTTCGTCGCGGCTACCGCTGACCAGCGATCGACCGTCGGGGCTAATTGCCACGGCTGTCACCCCTGTTAGATGTCCCGTCAGCGTTGCCAGACATTCAAACAAAACATACGGGTCATACGCTGCCAGTGCCCGTCTTGCTTTTGCTTCCTGGCGCGTTTGCAGCCGTAGATAGGCAACTTTTTGCACCTGGATTGATTCATCGTGCAACGCCTGAAGCAGCAACTCTAGCTCTAGCTGACCATACTTATGTGCTTCCAGTAGGGCGGTAAGGCGCTGAGCGGCGATCGCGCTACCGAAGCGTTGTTTGACTCCTTCCAGCCCACCCAGCACCATTGCCCCCAGCGGTGAAGGGCTAGAACCACCAAGCACTGCATCATAGTCTCCAGGCTGCATGAGTTGATTGTAGAGTTTGCGGTTTCGGGTTGCGATCGTCTCGCCTGGATGCCCGTTAAAACAGTGCAGCCATGCTCTTGCCATCAAAGGGCGATCGGAGAATGGCTGCACTGAAGCTTAAACTGGGGTGCGATCGCTACGGTTCGATTTTGACCGAAAGAATTTTATCGCCCTTACGCAGTGCATTGACCACATCCATGTCCTGTGTTTGACCAAAGGTTGTGTGTACCCCATCCAGGTGAGGTTGAGGCGAGTGGCAAATGAAGAATTGACTGCCGCCTGTGTTTGGTCCTGCATGAGCCATCGACAGGGTGCCAGCAAGATGCTTATGGTCGTTCAGTTCATCCTTGATTTTGTAGCCTGGTCCGCCTGTGCCTGTCCCTAACGGGCAGCCTCCCTGCACCATAAAGTCAGGGATGATTCGATGGAAGGCTAACCCATCGTAGAAACCTTTCTCAGACAGATCGACAAAGTTTTTGACGGTATTCGGTGCATCGACATCAAATAAATCGAGATTGATGGTACCTTTTTCGGTTTCCATGATGGCGCGGGTCATGCTATCTCCTTACTCCAGCGCTCGGTGGCTGGTGAAAAATCCTTTTAGATCCTAACGCTCAAGGAGAACTTGCAGTCCTTTAGACAAAAAATTCTCACATAATGAGAGATAAGAGCAACGATGACGCTAGATTTTGGAGCAGAAAGCCTGAATCTGAGCTTATCTGTAAGTTTTACAGCCTGCTTCATGCCGATTCAGGGTTTAGCTTAGCCATTTCCCAGGTTGTATAAGTGCCGATCGGACTCCAGAGCAAGTAAGGCACCAGCAGCAGTGCCGCCCAGCCCGATACTTGCCAGACAACCAGCGTTATGATCACGCCAATGATGACACCAATGCCACCGACGATCGTGCCAGCGTTCAGGCTTCGCAACCACAGCGTGACGGGAGAATAGAGGACGATCGCCAACTCCAGCAAGACATAAGCACCCATCAGCATCCAGGTTTTAGAACTACCCGGATCACGTTCCCAAACGATATAAGCAGACCAGGCTCCACAGATCAAAACGACTGTCCAAATGATGGGAATCAGCGCTTCAAAGGTCAACCAGCGCGGTCGCTGTAGTCGCGCAAACCACTTGACATCTTTCGGTCGTAGGATACCGCTACCCGCCCCTACTAAGAAAGTTACTCCCCCAATCACCATCCAGGACTTAATCATTCTTCTCTATGCTCCACAGCCACATAATCTTGCTTTTTAAACGTGCAGATTTGTTGATTATGTGAGGGCAGCGGAAAATTCTCATCCATCCCTGGTGCGATCGTGCTCGGTTGAGCAGGTAACCTCAAAGAGACTGACGGTTCAAAGCTAGAAGCCGTCCGCGATCGCTCGCTTAGAGGCTCTCATTACTCAGCGTTGCAGTACTGATTCACCGCTTGCACCAGCGGACCTTCGCGTTCCTGAGTCTCAATGAACGTTCGATTCACCTGGCTTACAGCTTGAAAGCTAGTGACAGGCACTGTAACAACGGCACCACTTGCCCGACTGGTATCGCGGTATAGCTTCATAAACTGCAACTGAAACGCTTGCACTTGCTGATTGGAAAATTCCATCAGGGCTAATTGATCGGCATAGCCATCGAGCTGAATCGCCGTTTTCATCAGCCGATGATTATCTTCAGCGATCGTCAGGCTTAACGCCTCTGGTTGCGCTGCCGCTGCTTCATTGATAATCGCCACTAACCTGTTGCACTGCGAGACTCTGCTGTTGCCATACCCCGACAGGGCGAACGCTAAAAGACAAGCCCCTGTGAACAGAACGGCATACTGACGAGTAAAAAAAGTTGCCTGTCTTGCTGTCTCAGCCTGACTACGATCGCGAGTTACGGTTTTCACTGACATCTTCCAGAAACGGTACTTGAACTGGAGGGGAAAAGCCGTATTTGCTCGGGGGCACAAGCGAATACAAGCAAAGTGTTACATAACACAATACGTTCCAGCAAGCGGAGATCCGTGTAAACCGCAAAGATTCAGTGAGGGCTGAATGAAGTTAGCCAAAAATGCTGCCAAAGAACTCGATCGCTTCCTTCAACGACGCAATGAAGACATCAATTTCTTCGCGAGTGTTGTAGAAATAGAGGCTTGCCCGTGCAGTGGATTGCGCGCCAAGATGACGATGTAAGGGTTGGGTGCAGTGATGTCCGGCGCGAATCGCTACGCCTGCTTGATCCAAGATAGTGGAGAGGTCATGAGGATGCACATCCCCAGCCGTAAACGCTGCCAGCGCTGCCCGACCGCTGCCATCAACATTGGGTTTGGGACCATAGAGCCTCAGTTCAGGTATTTGCTGAAGCTGTTGAAACAGGTAGCTGGTGAGTTCTTCTTCGTAGGCATGAATCTTGTCCATGCCGATCGCGCTCAAGTAATCCACAGCCGCACCGAGCGCGATCGCCTCGGCAATAGCAGGCGTTCCCGCTTCAAACTTATGGGGCAAATCGGCATAGGTTGCATGATCCAGAAAGACATCGGCAATCATTTCACCGCCGCCTAAAAAAGGAGGCATCGATCGCAACAGCGCTAGCTTGCCGTAAAGGAACCCGATTCCCGTAGGAGCGCACATCTTGTGACCAGACGCGACGAGCCAATCACAGTCCATCGCCTGTACGTCGATCGCCATGTGAGGCACGCTCTGGCAGGCATCGATCAGAACTTTTGCGCCGTGCTGGTGGGCGATCGTGCAAATCTCCTTGACGGGATTAATGCAGCCCAGAGTGTTGGAGACATGCACGAGCGAAACCAGCTTCGTTCTATCTGACAGCAACGACTTGAAATGCTCTAGATCGAACGCTTCTGTTTCTGTTAACTCGACAAACTTCAGCACCGCACCTGTTCGCTGCGCCAACATCTGCCAGGGGATCAGGTTGCTGTGATGCTCCATCACCGAGAGGATAATCTCGTCGCCCTGCGTCACATTGGCGTTACCCCACGCATAGGCAACCAGATTGATCGCCTCGCTCGCGTTGCGCGTGTAGACAATCTCTTGCCGCGATGCCGCATTCACAAAGGTTGCAACCTTATCCCGTGCGCCCTCATAGGCATCCGTTGCCCGTGAACTGAGGGTATGCACACCCCGATGCACGTTGGCGTTGTCGTGTTCATAGTAATGGCGGAGAGCATCGAGAACGGCGATCGGCTTCTGCGAGGTCGCTGCGTTGTCCAAATACACCAACGGCTTATCGTGAATCTGTTCGTTCAGGATGGGAAAATCAGCGCGAACTTTGGCGGCGAGGGGCTTGGTTTGGGTGAAGGTCATGGCGCAGAAAGGATAAAGGATGAGGGCTAAAGGATGAATGTTGACCGTCTGTAGGAACGTTACATGGAGCGTCCCTACAGATAAAAGGCTTCAGGCTTGCTGTTCACGGACGATCGCCGCCAGCTTCTCTCTTAACGACGCAACGGGAATTTCACGAATGACTTCGTAGGCAAAGGCGTAGGTCAGCAGTTTGCGGGCGCTGTCTTCGTCGATGCCGCGACTTTGCAGGTAAAAGACTTCATCGCTGTCTAGCTGGCTAACCGTTGCACCATGCGTGCACTTCACGTTGTCAGCAGTGATTTCGAGCTGAGGTTTCGTGTCTATCCGTGCCTTGGGCGACAGGAGCAGATTGCTGCTGAGTTGCTTCGCGTCAGTGAGTTGAGCCGCTTTGGGTACGAAGACTTTGCCGTTGAACACTGCATGGGCACGATCGTCCACAATGCACTTATGAATCTGATTGCTGGTGCCGTGAGGATGGGTGTAGGCGATCGTGCTGTGTGTGTCTGCCACCTGCTCACCACTGATGATCGTCAAGCCATTCAAGGTTGTTTCGGTCTGTTCGCCAGTGTGATGAACCTCTAGATTGTGACGCGATAGCTTGCCACCTAGACTCACCGCATTGCAGGTATAACGCGAATCCCGCGCTTGTGAGACGGCTGTTTTACCAATATGAACCGCTGCATCGCTATCATGCTGAATGCGTGTGTGATGCACTTCTGCATTCGTATCCAGCCAAATTTCCGTGACGGGGTTGGTGAAATACGTGCCGTCGTAGAGGGTGACATACTCTTCAATGAGCGTCAGTTTGCTACCCGATTCAGCAACAACGAGGGCGCGAGGATGGTCGATCGTCGGTTGGGTCGCAGTCGAAACGTAGAGAATCTGAATCGGTGGCACGATCGCCTGATTTTTCTCGACCCAAACGAGTGCGCCATCCGTCAGGCTGGCAGTATTCAGCGCTGTGAAGGTTTCTTCAGCGCCCTGTTGTTGCGCTAAGTAGCTGGGCAGGTCTTTAAGAAGTTCTGCGCCCGCAGCGAGGCTGGTAACCATTACCCCATCCGGCAAATCATCTACACCCGACAGTGCGGGATCGTAATGTCCATCCACAAAGACAAGACGACTGTTGATCGCTTCTGGCAGAATAAATGGCTGGATCTTGTCAAAGCTCAGAGTCGGCGCTTGCTCACTGCTTGCCTGAAAGCGAATCTGCAAGAGGTCTGATAAATCGGTAAAGCGCCATTCTTCGTCGCGGGTCGAAGGGATCGCAAGTTCTTGCACTCTGGCAGTGGCACGATCGCGAATCACGTTTAACCAACCTGCTGCTTTGTCCAAGGCTAGACGCAAACTCAGTAATTGCTGGAGATAAGCAGCCCGATCAACCTTTAACTTCCCATTTATCGGTGCCACATCAGAAACAGTCGATGGAATCGTCATTTTGCTGCGACTGCCTCCTCTTCACGCACCCAATCGTAGCCGCGCGCTTCTAGCTCTAGCGCCAGTTCTTTGCCGCCGGTGGTGAGAATGCGTCCGCCTTCCATCACGTGCACATAATCGGGTGTGATGTAGTCGAGTAAGCGCTGATAGTGGGTAATGAGGACGATCGCATTCTCCGCATTTGCCAATTGATTCACACCATTCGACACAATCTTGAGCGCGTCAATATCCAGACCGGAATCCGTCTCGTCCAGAATGCCAAGCTTTGGTTCCAGCATCGCCATTTGCAGGATCTCGTTGCGCTTCTTCTCACCACCCGAAAAGCCTTCGTTCAGACTACGGCTGAGAAAGGCAGGATTCATTTTGACAATATCCAGCTTTTGCTTTACCAAGTCATCGAAATCAAACGCATCCAGTTCTTCTAATCCCTGATGTTTGCGCTTGGAATTGTAAGCAACGCGCAAAAAGTCGAGGTTGCTGACACCGGGAATTTCAATGGGATATTGAAAGGCTAAGAAAATGCCCGATCGTGCCCGTTCTTCTGCTCCCAAATCCAGCAGATTCTTGCCCTCAAAGATGATTTCGCCACCCGTCACCGTGTAATCAGGATGACCCGCCAAGACCTTAGAAAAGGTGCTTTTCCCAGAGCCATTGGGTCCCATGATGGCGTGAATTTCACCCGCTTTTACTTCCAGATTCAGCCCTTTGAGAATCTGAATCCCATCCACATCGGCAGTTAAATGCCGCACCGAAAGAATTACTTCACTATTTTCGTTAATCACACACTACTCCTAACTGCAAACTCTACAGATTACCAATTCGTTTCAGAATGCTAAAGGCATCGTACAGTTCGTTGCCCTGATTACGAATGGCAAACTCATTAGAAATGGCATATTGGGCAACAGCATCTTTAACCAACTTGACAAACACAAATGTTCCACCTGTCACAATTAACCCAAGACTGGGTTTGGTCGGATGAGGATTTGCCATCATATACGCCAACAGTTGTGCCAGTCCAGCTTCCATTGAAAAGGAAAATCGTTTTGACTCGATCGCCATTACCCAAAATTGCTCTTTCAAAATCAAAACATCCAACTGCCCTCGAATAATCGTGCCTTCATCCTCAGCCATAATCTCGACCGATTCTTCGGCTCTGATTTGAA
>JACMKO010000451.1 GCA_014380065.1 Leptolyngbya sp. ES-bin-22
AATCATTTGAAGTCCTATAGAGTTGCAATTGGCGCGACGTAGGCACGCTTCTGTGGTGACTTCTCTGCCCTCTTAGCTTTGAGCTATGCCTGAAGATCTGGATGGCTGTGAAGTGCCTCGCGCCTAATGTCGTGTTGCGATCGCTCTTGCTGTTTGGAGATCGCCACAAGCGCTTCGTCTTCTTCATCCGCAAATCGTGCCATCGTTGATTGGATAGTATCAGAATGGCATCATTTTGAAACCGTATTAAGCTCACTTTGCCATAGAAAGCCTCCAGATCACCTGGAGGCAAAAAAGAGCGAAGCCAAAAGTTGTCCACTCTGCCAGCTAAGGTTGTCAATTCTAGACGGCTATCTTTTCTGGCGCTACTTTGTCCTTGAAGAGCTTCCCGGCTGAGAAGGCTGGCACTTTGGTTGCAGGGATTTGGATGGGCTTGCCTGTCGAGGGATTACGTCCTTCGCGTGCCTGTCGTTCTCTAGATTCAAATGTACCGAAACCCACTAAGGTCACTTTGTCCCCAGTCGAGACCGTTGCAATGATTACTTCGAGGGCAGTGGTCAGCACAGCATCTGCATCCTTCTTTGTGACCTGAGCTTTTTGAGCGATCGCATCGACTAATTCTGCTTTGTTCATTTTGGTTCTCAAACGCTACAGCTTCGATTTTAGGCGGTGTGCAACGATCTACCGCACGTTGCTGAAGTGTTTCCATGAGCAAATATGACCGCTCATTTCCAGCGATCGCGTTTGTATGGTCACCAATAAAACAACTTAAGCCAATTGCAAAAGCTTCGGCTCAACGGCTGTTACAGACGCAGCTTGCACCACGTAAATGGAGTGATACGGTGCATCAGGGCTGATGTGTTTTTCGTAAGAGTTGATCGCCAGGTCTGATGGCATCGCTTTTGCTTTGCCTAGCGCTACTGCTACTGATGCACGATCGAGCTTGACTTTCTGCATGGTGCCAATACTGCGATAGTTCACGACTGGCTTGCCTACGTCTGGCAGTTGACCGGCGCTTTTTTCTTCGGTTCTGAGCAGGCGATCACCATGCCGCAAAAGATGCAGTGTCTGCTCAGGACAATAATCTCTGTTCTCCCAGCAGTACCAGTCTTCCTGTTTTGGAACGAGTTTGCCTACCGGATGCACGATCGCAAGACTGACCTTTTCTTCAACCCCTAGAGCGATCGGATAGTAAGGGTAAACTGCCACAACCTGAAAGCGTTTCGTCCGTGCACCCATTGCTACCAGATCGCCTACTTCGGGCGAACCGATCTGCGCTGCTAAATACTCATCGCCTAAGTCTGGACTGGTTAGTTGCAAGAGTGCGATCGCTACCATAGTGCTTACCAATTAAAAGGGAGGTTCAGCGTTTGGGTCGGGTGGAGGTGGGCTACCCATGTGTGGGTCTTGGCTATAAGGAGGCGGGTTGAACGGATCGACTGGTCTTCGATAATCGTTGGGATATTCACTAGGATAAGCTACTCCTGCGTTTTCGTAGTCATCGTTCACACCAAACCGATCCTCAACAGCATCTGGTCCCTCAAACAGGCAAATGACCATCCGACCCCGCTTGCTACTTACCCTTTTGCCTCTGCGCCGGGGTAGCCCAATTCTGCCAGTTGCATCGACTGGAATAATTGTCATTGAAAGCCTTAGCCCCATGCGCCTAAACATCTTGTTGATGGCATGACACGTTGTGGGATCAACAGCGGGGTGGACTTCTCGAACTCCAGCAACCGTATTCAAATCGTCGGGAACAGCTTGCGGCGGTTCGCTTGGCGTTGGCTCCGGTGAGGGATGAGAAGCATCACTTTGATCGTTTTCCATTCAACCTGTACAGTGCCCAATTAAATGACATGGGGACAAAATCGTGTCGTCAAGCAGGTCTGATTGCTGCACGCTTCTAGTCATAGAGGTTGATGCCATTCGCCTGTCCTCTAGATGTCATCGAAGCTAATCGCCAGAAGCGATAGGCTCACACCCTCGATGATATTAATTTAGCGCTACGACAATAAAGAGTCCTTGGGCAACAAGCCCAATGCAATATAGCAGCTTTGCTTTACAGCGCATCTACTCGATGGATTGATTCGATGAGTTCCTCAACTGCTTCATCATCTAAGCATTGCTGCACTTGCGACCGAAACCATACCAGTTCTTCCGGTGACGTTGCTTGACTTTGATAGACGAGCAACGTGCCTGCGACCCTTGCCAGGGTCAACGGTTCAGGCGAGAGATGGGCGAGCAGACCACTAGCCTCTTGATACAACCCTGCTGCTGCTGCTGTATCGAGTGGATGGCTCATCTGCAACGCAATCGCTTGCAAGCTCTGCTGAATGGCTTGCCGAAGCTCCGAGGGAGAAGTATCGTTCATGCCGCCAGTATAGCGACTGTGAACACACCAGTATTTATGCCGCCGCTGGGGGCTTTGCCGATCGCGCTGCTGGCAAGGATGGGGCTTTGGTGGCGGTACAACCATTGCTGTGAGTGAACACGTACCATTGCGCCCTTGGCAAAGCAAGGGCGTAAACGGCTTAGCTCCCGACAGCAAAGTGTTCTAGCGCTCAAGCCTCCATGCTTGAGCCGCTAACGTTAACGATCGACAGCAGGCTGAGCGTTTGAGTCAGTGGCAATTTCTGGGTCTGGCAGCCAATGACTGCTCTTTACCCTTTTGCTGCCCATTCTTAGCACAGCCTTGTAGCATGAGAACAACCCCACTTGTCTCGATCACATGAGTGACTTTGAGCGTTACTACCGAGTGTTAGGACTCAAACCGGGAGCTTCCCTGGAGGAAGTCAAT
>JACMKO010000452.1 GCA_014380065.1 Leptolyngbya sp. ES-bin-22
ACTAGCGACTGCAAATGGGACAGTCAATGCCGAAAAAGCTTGATTTTACGTTGGTATAGCCTGCTCCTTGCCAGTAGCCCAAGCACCAAAAATTGGGACAGTCGTCCTTAACGACCATATTGTCGCCACTGCTATACAAAGGCGAATACTGTTGATCGTTGGGTTTGTAGGAGTAGGTTCTGGCAATAGGGACAACAGGCGATCGCGCACGCGGTGCAGCAAGTTGGTCATGGGTCGCTCTGGGAGTGAAGCAACAAGCTCAGGATGCCCATGCAGACAGGGCAATCTCACCAGCTAAAAAAGCAGCGGTTGTCCGCTAAAACTCCTGCCATCCTGCCTGAAAGCGCTAACTGCCAGCGTCTACAGCGGTTTTGCTCAGCAGTGCTGTAGACATCACAAGCGAAGTGCCTCTCTCTTGTTAGAGAGTAATTATCAGCCCTTGCTGACACGCTTTGCTTCGCAGGGCAGAGTGGTTATCCCCTTTTTCTCCCTCCTCCGCTTCACTCCAATTCCCGCTAGAGATAGGGACGAGCAGGCGGGTGCGACTGTTAACTTAAAGCCATCACAAGAGTTTTTCCAGCGCATCATTTAACAGGAGACAACGACATGAATATCTTGGCTTGGATTGTTTTAGGTTTGATTGCAGGCGCGATTGCAAAGGCGCTCTTTCCCGGTCATCAGGGTGGTGGCATCCTGGGCACTATGATTCTGGGTATCGTCGGTGCCTTTGTCGGTGGTAGTCTCTTCAGCTTTTTGACGACTGGTACCTTAGCGTTGACCTCAGCCGGACTGAGCTTAGGCGGCATCTTAGTCGCCGTGCTGGGCGCGATCGTGGCACTGTTCATTTACTACGCTGTGACCCGTCGGAGCGCTTCCTACTAAGCATTGAAGCAAACGACTAGCCTTAAGTAACAATGAAGCCCCTGTACTTGCAGGGGCTTTTGCATGGCGAACGTTTCGTGTCAGGAAAGCTGACTCCCACGGCTGTTGAGCGCATGAGGGTCAGCGTCAATTGAACATCTTGCTTGGACTCGGGAGTCCACTCCTCGAGCTTAGTGCGAGTCAAGGACGCTTACGTCTTTCCTTAGTGGAGTCAAACAAGAACCGAGGCATTCCTTGCGGCAGAAAACGTTGCTGTGGGCTTTCCGCCGCTTGAGGAAGCTTTGTGCTGACCGCTGTTGACTCTTCATCATGCAACTTCACTGCTGCACTGCTTTAGCACTGTTTATGATGCCTTTGCGCTAGCGCTGCTTAAGTCAGGTTGAGGTGAGTATGCACATGCGCCTGAAATTTCTTCCTACCGCTGTTTATTTACTTACTGCTAGTTTGCTCTACCTGCTCGGTTGTTTTGGGGTGACAATGGTGTTCAATGTCCCGTTCAATGATGCGCTAACAATTGCCAACCCCAAGAGTACAGAAGGTGCAAAGCTCTGGGCTAAAGACCTGACGGACTGGACGTTTTGGAACCATGTTCGGACGATCGCTGCCTTCGTAGCAGCAGCCTTGGTTACACTAGCGACTAACGCTCCACCCAAAATATAGAGTGCGATGCGTTCACCTAAACACATTCCTGTGTGGAGTTCTAGCCAGAAGCAATCGCCGTTTGACATACCAGTTTGCCTCAAGTTTCTTGAGCGGCGGCAATTTCATCCAGCAATGCCTCGTCCAAGTCGGTTGTCTGCCAATCGCCCTGTAGCTTTACCCGTACCGATTGGGCACCACCACTGGGAGTACAGACCACCAATAGCGATCCTCCTCTCCCTTGACCTGTGCCGCCTCATCCGAGATGCCGCTTAAGGCTTGAATACAGGTTCAGGTGATGCCCTCACGATCGGTTACTTCTCGTTGATCCATGATGTCTATGGTCACAATGGGTTGAACTTATTTCCCATCCTCTAGAATGACACTAATCTCACCGGATGGTTCTGAATGAATTTCGGTGGAAGGTGTAACGCTAGTGTTGCTGTTGCCATTGCTCCGCAATAATTGACTGATTTGAGTGGCGATCGAACCTAGCTTGCCTTCATCCATCAGGGTATTAATCAGGGCTAAACCACTGGTGGAGAGCAAGAGTTTGTTGATATCCGTTGCGCCATTGCCGTTACTGCCATTGGCTCCAGGGAAAGCATAGATACGAGCATCGCCCAACACTCCCGGTTGTGGAGCCAGTGCTTGCAGCATTTCGGGTAGGCGATCGGCAACTTGGGGAAAGAGATTGGTGATGATCTGGGCTGTCAAGTTAGCATCACTGATCACGTTTTTAGCTTCCATTTGTGCCCGGATGCCATCGGCTTCTGCCAGGGCTTTGTCCCGGTTTGCGTCTGCCAGCGTGCGAATGGCTTCGGCTTCCAGTTCAGCCGCCTGTTGAGCGATTTCTGCCTGCCGTCTGCGGCGGAATACATCAATTTCGACTACGTTTTGCTCGATGACTCGTTTTTCTTGGGCATCTTTTTCAGCCGCAATGACCGCTAGGCGCTGGGAGCGTTCTGCTTCTTCAATTTTGGTGGCAGTGGTGACACCCGCTTCGGCTTTAGCTCGTTGGGCTTCGGCAACAAAGCTTTCCCTCTTCTTATTGGCAACGGCGATCGATACATCTTCCTGCGCCAGTTTTGCCAGTCGATCGGACTCAGCAATTTGCACCTGGGCTTGCAGACGGCTAGATTCTACCATTTGCTGACGGGTAATCTCTGCCACTTCAGCTTCCTGTTGCTGTAAGGCTTTCGTCACCTTCAACTGCTTACTGCGCTCTTCCAAAGCAATGTCAGCGCTAATCTGGCTCTGCTGCACTGATAGCTGTCTGCGGATTTCTTCTTCTTCGACAGACTTTGCTTGCAAGATTTTGTTGCGTTGGATCGTTGCTGTTTCCCGCTCTTTTGCTTCCTGAATTTCTCGCTCTCGTTGCGCTTTGAGTGCTTCCACCTGAAACTGTTGCTCGAGTTGGGCGCTTTCTTTTTCTTGCTCAATTTGCAGCGATCGCTTCTCAGCATCCAATTCTTTTTGCTCGATTGTCACTCGTGTAGACAGCTCTACCTCGCGTTTTTGTTGGATCGATTTCTGGATGGTTTCGGTTCGCAGGCGTACACCCTGAGCATCAAAGAAATTGTTTTCGTCGTAAGTATCACTTTCTTGAATTTCGGAAATGGCAATGTTGTTGAGAGTTAACCCCACTTTACCGAGGTCTTGTTGCACTAGATTCAAAACTTCTTGAGCGAAGCCCAGTTTGTCAGAATCAATCTCTGCCAGACTCTTGGTTTTCGCTGCCGCCCGAATCGCATCGTCTGCCCGTTTTTCCAGAGCATTTTTAATGTCTTCTGGGGTGATGCGTTTATTTTGTGACAAGCGGGCCGCAGCCGTTAAGACATCCTCTTCAGAAGCATTGATGCAGACATAGAATGTCACCCGCATATCTGCCCGTAAATAGTCTTGCGTCCGCACAGCGAGTTTACCTGTCCGCTCCACATCAATGGAAATTTCTCGCAGTGGTACACGGGTGAGCTCATGAAACCCCGGCAGAATGACACAGCCACCATTGAGAATCACCGTTTTGCGTTTGGCAAAGATGCCACCCGTTCGCACAAAGGCTTCGTTGGTAGGGGTGATCACATAGACCCGAGTGTAGGCCCAGACGCTAAGCAACAGCAGCAGTACTAACCCACCAATCAAACCGGGAAAGAACAACAAGCCAGGACCTAATTGCCCGATTACAGGTGGCGTCACTGAGAGGGGCGACAGCGCTACAGGTTGCTCAATGCCGATCTGAAGCTCCTGGTTCTTTGATTGCGCCGGTAATGGCAGAAACGACGAAGCGTGGGGAAGAGAAACAGTCGGTAGGGATTGAATGAACGTCAACCAGAACAGCATAAATGGCTTCCTTAATGTAAGTCTTGTTTACGAGATGTATCCAGCCACTGGTCCTGGTCGGGGCTATCTTTGAGCACAACCAGGTAGGTTTGGGCAGCATGATCGATGACTAAAACCTGATCACCAAACCGGGGCATGACGGTTGCCCACTCCGGCATTTGAGCGTTAATCGTGACTCGATTACGGGCAGAGTCCAACACATCGACCTGCCCAATGCGCCCATCTTGAGCGGATGGAATCACGGCAGAACCCACACTGCCAGTGCAGCCAATTAGCCGATCGCGGCTGGTATCTTCACCAAACGAGGCAAACACTTTGCCTACAGGTCGCGCCACCAGACTGCCGCAGCATAGGGCAACTCCCAATGAGACAACCAAAATCACGCCAGCCAGCAGCGATCCAGGAAACTGACCGATCGTGCTCCAGACCAGCACATTCAACATCCAGCCAAACACTCCCCACAGGCTGAGGTCAGTTGCCAGCAGCAGAATCAAGGGCGCTCGACCAAAACCCAGCCATGCCATGAGCTGAGAGACACTAAAGTCTGCCTCTGAGTCAGTATCGAGATCAAACGGATTGTCCATATCCGCATCAGCATCCACATCCAGGTCGTCATCGCCACCACCAGACATGATTACCAGCAGAAATAATAGAACGCCCATTCCGAGAAAAAGCCAGTAGGGCAAATTAGCAAAATGAAACATGCAGCCAAGCCCACAGAAGATTAGCTGGAAGAGAATTGACATCCCTAAGGTAGCCGCATCTACCCTGTGATAGAAAAAATCATTGAATTTTTTAATCTGTGGCTTAAGCTACAAGTTCTCCTTTAACATTTCCGGCTTTAAGCGAAATCAGCACCCACCAGAAAATGGTGTGCATTGTCTACAAACTGATGACATGGATGCATTGGAAGCCCCGAAAAGCTGGGTGCAGGTTGTTAACTCTGTCTGTAGGGGAGCAAGGGACGCTTTCTAACGACAGGGGTGATCGCCACTTCCTGCGTCAGCTTACTTAAGCAGCCTGATATTCTTACCGCAAAATTGATCATCAAGAGTTTCAATCGTTAGCGACATGGCAAAATTGATGATGGATACACAAACGTCCCAAAAATGGGATTGGAGCACAAATTTGAGGCTAGTTGGATGATCATTGTTGTCCTGAGCTTTAAGGGTGGAGTGTCCAAAACAATTACGGCAATTCATGTTGCAGAGTCATTGAGTCAGCATAAAGGACGAAAAGTAGTGCTAGGTGATGGCGATGCCATCCGCACCGCTCTGAATTGGTACAAGCGGGGTCTTGCCTCTGATCGCAAAGTTGGCTTCACTGTCTTTGACGGTAATGAACAGCCGCCTGCTGGTTTTACTGACCTGATCATCGACACACCAGGAAACCCGGACGAAAAAGAACTGGCTCAGCTTGCCAATGCCGCCGATTTTTTGATTATTCCTACCTCCTGTTCACCCGCCGCGATCGAGGCAACGATTCAAACCTTGACTCAGTTCAAGGAACTCTCTCCCGATCGCTACCGCGTGCTATTGTCTCTGGTGCCGCCTCGTCCCTCCCGCCGAGGGGAACGAGTACAGCAAGCATTAGTTGAGGCAAATATCCCTACCTTTACTCAAACAATTCAACGCCGTGA
>JACMKO010000453.1 GCA_014380065.1 Leptolyngbya sp. ES-bin-22
GCGAATTTGACGGTTTCTGCCCTCGGTCAAAATGACTTGCAACAGTGTTTTAAGCTGTGGAGAACGCTTTAGAACAGCGACTTTGGTGGGTAATGTACGACGACCAGACAACATCACGCCTTGCTGCCACTGCCGCAGAACCGACTCAGAAGGATCACCCTCCACCCAGACCTCATACGTTTTGGGAATGTGG
Source organism: Leptolyngbya sp. ES-bin-22 (assembly GCA_014380065.1). Taxonomy (GTDB): domain Bacteria; phylum Cyanobacteriota; class Cyanobacteriia; order Leptolyngbyales; family Leptolyngbyaceae; genus Stenomitos. The sequence continues at coordinate 194 of JACMKO010000453.1, forward strand.
TGCCGGGGATGCGTCAGATAAAAGGTCAAAGCGCCATCATTTGTCAGCAGAAGCGCACCTGTAGAATCTGCATCCAAACGTCCGACGGGGTGAATGCCCTGACTCTCTGCGAGGGATGCTGGCAGTAGGTCAAGCACGGTTGGACGTTCCCAGGGATCGGTACACGTGGAAAGCACACCAGCCGGTTTATGGAGCAGGAGATATGTGGATGCAGGGCGGTGGGTTGGCTGCACCACGATACCATCAACGGCAACGCGATCGACCACTGGATTTGCTTTTTGCCCAAGCTGGGCGATCGTACCGTTAAGCTGCACCCGCCCAGCCAAAATCATCTGCTCTGCCTGACGACGCGAGGCAATACCCCACTGCGACAATAGCTTTTGTACTCGTTCATCCATGAACAAATCCTGGTCAATGCCGTGAGTAGAAAGACTAAAGCGCGCTTGAAGAACAACGAAGACCCAAGACACCATCACTATACTAGGGAATTTTAAGAAGATTAAAAAGATTTCCTTCTGAAAAGAGCCTGGAATTTTCGGTGAGCATTGGGGAACAGACTCCCCGTCTACAATCGCTTAAGATAGGTCGTAGTTGAAGCATGTATCACACATTTATCAATCGGGTGCATTGATTGAAAGTCCCCCTATGTAAACCTGCAAGATGGCTAAAAAGCTGCCGCTGCCACCCACAGAACCGCTGACTGTTAAGACCCCTTCTACGACCAAGCGCCTCACGAACACGCTGAAATCGCGGCTACATGCCCCTAAGTCAGGCGGCTTCGGACATATCGCAGTGGGGGCAGTAGCGATCGCCGCTGCACTACTCACCACGAGCCAATCAAATCTGACGCAACTGCTAGAACGTCAGGTACAAACCCTTTTCTTTGAATTGCGTGGTCCCGTCGCACCGCCGCAGGATGTAGTCATCCTGACGATCGACGAAGATTCCCTTGCTCAGGGGATGAAAGTCTATCCAATTGACCCGAAAAAGTATGCCTTTTTAGAGCCATTGCAGAAATGGCCCTGGAATCGAGTCGCCTACGCCCGCGCGATCGAGCAGTTGATCGCAGCCGGAGCACAATCGGTTGCCATTGATTTAATTTTTGACTCTCCTAGTAACAACGTAGCGGACGATCGAGCGTTTCAGCAAATGCTCCAGCGATACGCCGGACGGGTTACTCTAGCAGCACAGTACGAAGATACAACGACCGCTCAAGGCATTCTGACACAGCTTTTAGGTCCGCATGAGCTGTTCCACACCAAACCCATGTCTGTCGGCTTGATTAACTACCCCCTTGAGCCAGATAGCCGGATTCATGCGCTTGGTGGTCGCTTTGCTCAACAGATGGCTCAAACAAATCCTTCCAAGCCACCTCAGGAATGGTTGATTGGTTCTCAAACCGCGATGCCATCGTTTGCAGAAGCCGCTATACGCACCTCTCAACGCCGCTATCCCTCACCGCGTGGCGAAAACATCTTTTTCTACGGTCCTGCTGGTACGTTTAAGCAGATCCCGTTTTGGCAGGTGCTTGATCCTGACAGTTGGGACGCACTAGCAAAACGTGGTGAGTTTAAAGACAAAATCGTGCTGATCGGACCGACCTTTAAACTGGCGCAAGACTTCCACGCGGCACCATTTTCAGAAAGTCCTCTGCATCCCCAACCAATGTCAGGGGTTGAAATTAACGCAAACGCGATCGCCACCCTGCTAGAAGGTAAATCGATCGCCGATGGCATTACAAATGTCCCGCTCCAAGGAGTCTTCGTGTTTGGGCTTGTGGTGGTTGCAGGTTACCTTCAAAGCAGAGCAAAGCGTGCCCTGCGACGGTTTGCGGCGGCGATGGGCATCGTCCTGCTCTGGGGCGGCATCACCTATGTCGTCTTTACCCAAAAGCGGCTGATCTTGCCTGCTGCCGTGCCAATGGGCGCGATCGCTCTGAGCGGTACTGCCTATCTCTTCCTTGGCATTGCCAGCGAAAAATTCAAACTTCGCCGCACCTTCAAAGATTATGCTGGCTCACCCCTCATTCAAGAGATCATTAGCAAAAGTGAGCAAGATGACTTGAAAGACCTGCTGCCGGAGTATCGGGAGCAAGAGATGTTTGGGAAAAAGCTGGCAGGGCGCTACACCATCAAAAAGGTACTTGGCTCTGGTGGCTTTGGCGAAACCTACATTGCTGAAGATACTCAGCGACCAGGCAACCCCGCTTGCGTGGTAAAACAGCTCAGACCTAACAGCAACAATCCCAAACTCTTTCAACTGGCGCGGCGGCTCTTCCAGCAGGAAGCAGAAACGCTCGAAAAGCTTGGTAGGCACGAGCAAATTCCACAACTACTGGCCTATTTTGAGGAGGATCAAGAGTTTTATCTTGCTCAAGAATTTATTCCAGGGCAACCCCTTAGCAGCGAGCTTTCGCTTGGCAAACAAGCGCCCGAATTTAGGGTGGTAGCCATCTTACAAGAGCTACTAACCATTCTAGAATTTGTCCACAGCCATCGCGTGATTCACCGCGATATCAAACCGAATAATATTATCCGGCGGCGCTCTGACGGCAAGCTCGTCCTGATTGATTTTGGCGCTGTCAAAGAGATTAGCCAGATCGCAGAGGACGATCAACGTACGGGTTTTACGGTCGGCATCGGCACTCAGGGGTACATGCCCAATGAGCAGTGTGCAGGCAATCCTCGGTTCAACAGTGATATCTATGCGGTTGGCATGATTGGCATTCAGGCGCTCACTGGCTTATCACCCAGTCAACTGATTCAGGATAAAAATACGGGTGAGATTCCCTGGAAGCACCGAGCACAAGTCAGCTACGCCCTTGCAGAAGTGCTCGGCAAGATGGTGCGCTATGACTTTAGACATCGGTATCAGTCAGCAACAGAGGTGCTACAAGCACTGCAAAGCCTAGGGAACGGTGCTTTTGTGCCACCAACGGCAGATTTTGATGCTTCACCACCACAGCTAGATGACGATGTGATCCCGTTCCCGGCATCCACCCATCCCTGGCCCGCCACCTTCGGTGATGCCAACTCCTACTTACCCCTTACTGAAGCGGCATCCGATCGCGACACCAAAGCCGATGCGTGACCAGCATTGACCAGGAATCAGCCTTCAGCATCATCTCTCGCTCTCACCTCTGCTGCCACAGGCTCAGCGACTTCCTCTGTTTCAGTCAAGTCCTCTTGCAGCACGAACGGCAGAAATGCACCTTTCAACCCTCGTTTGATGCGTTCTGGTGTCTCTTCAAAGACAACAAAAAGTGGATAGGTATTGTCAGCACCTTCACTCAGAATGTGCTTATACCGCAACGGTAAATCCCACTCATAGCCACGACTGAGTACTACCTGCGTTTGTCGCCAACGGCTCAGTAGGTCAGAGAAATCTTCCTCTGGTCGATGGATAAAGACGAAAACCTCGACCCCAGTTTTAATTTTCCACTCTGGGTCGCACATGAGAATCGCGAGATCGCAGGGCAAACAGAGAGCTTCGCTGCCTGTACGGCTTGATCCGCTGGTAGAGCTTGAGTGACGGAACTTGACGATCGGCAGCGGGATCGTAATCAGGCTCTCATCAGGACGACGCATACTGGGAAGCATTTCCAGGTAGGGACGATAGCGTTTGAGGAGCGCGATCGCCCCTAACGCATCGCAGCACTCAGCCAGGACTGCTTCGTAATGAGTTCGCTTAACAGACATATTCTTGCTAAAGATCCGGCTTAGCCCAGTTTCTCAAAGACTGCAAACATCGGCAGATACATTGACAGCAAGATTGAACCCACCATGCCTCCCAGGAAGAGAATCATAATCGGCTCCATAATACTGGTCAGCGCTTTCACCGTCTGCTCCACCTCATCCTCATAAAAATCCGCTACCTTCATCAGCATTTGGTCGATTTCACCCGTTTCCTCACCAATGCTGATCATCTGAATCGCCATGAGCGGGAAGACCTGCTCCCGCTGTAGCGCAATGCTAATCATGCCGCCTGTTTGAATTTCTCGCCGTGCCTCATCGACCGCGTTAGCAATGATTTGATTGCCCGCCGTATCGCGCACAATCTCCAGACAGGTCAGAATCGGTACGCCCGATCGCGTCAAGGAACCAAACGTGCGGCAAAAGCGGGCGGTCGCCGTCTTCTGAATTAAATCGCCAAATAGCGGCATTTTGAGGGAAAGGCGATCGATTGTCTCGCGCCCCACTCGTGTTTTGTAGTACTGAGTGTACGCAAAAATACATGCAGGAATCAGGATGAACAGAATGAGCACCCTAGGGCTGCGGAGAAACTCGCTAATTGCCATCATTGCTAGCGTAAAGGCTGGCAACTCGACCCCAATATCCTTGAAAATGTTCGCAAAGACAGGCAGCAAGAACACAGTCATCGCCACAAAAATGATGGTTGCCAGCACACCCACCACAACCGGATAAGAGAGTGCCGCTTTAATCTGGTTCTGTAACCGTGCCACATCTTCCAGCAATTTTGCCAGACGATTGAGCACTTCATCCAGCACACCCCCAACTTCGCCCGCTTGAATCATCGCCACGTAGAGGTTATCGAAACAGGCAGGGTGCTTCCGCATCGCATCTGAGAGGTTCATGCCCTGTTGTACGTCAGCACTGATGTCTAGCAGCGCTGCTTTGAATTTAGGGTTCGTGCATTGCTCGGATAAGACACCAAGCCCTCTAACCATTGCTACACCAGCGTTTACCAGGACGGCAAACTGCCGCGAGAACACAGCTTTATCTTTGACTGTTACCTTCGCCATCGACGTTTTGAACTTCTTCATGTCGAAGTTCATCGAAAGCCCTTCGTCCTGCTTCAGGTCTTGAATAAAAAGTCCCCTTTCTCGCAGAGCAGTGCGGGCATCGCTAATGGTATCGGCAACGATTTTTTCTTTCTTAGCGTTCCCTTTAACGTCTTGAACACGGGCAACAAAGGTCGGCATGGTGGGATACCAGAATGGAAGAAGGAGTGAACCGAGAAACCCTAAGAACGTCTCAACCTAATTGATAGCACGTGAGCAACAGGGAAGAATGAGATAGAGGTGAGTGTCAGTCTTTTCGCTCCTGCTCAACGGAACGCACTTCGCTAAGCAGTGAGCCTCACTAAGCAGTTGCTCAACTGCAGTACAGTATGTTCGAGTTCAGGGCAATACCCGATTGTACTGCTACGACGAAGAAGTCAACCGAAACGTTAGCAACATGGACTAGCGCTTGGCAGCGCTCGCCGGAGTGCCTGCGGTCGCCCCGCCAATGAGTCGCTGAATCTCATCAGGGCGTGATGTTTTTGACATTGCGGCTTCAAAGGAAATGCTGCCAGCTTTATACATATCAGCGAGTACCTTTTCCAGGGTTTGCATACCCAACTTGCCGCCCGTCTGAATCGCAGAGTAGATTTGAGCCGTTTTACCTTCTCGAATCAGGTTGGAGATAGCAGGTGTAATAATCATGATTTCTTGTGCCATCACCCGACCATATTCGCCTGGTTTGGGGTTTTTCTTAGACACCAGGGTTTGGCTGAAGACCGCTACTAGCGAGTTAGAAAGCTGGACTCTCACCTGTGTTTGCCGCTCGGATGGAAAGACATCAATCATCCGGTCAACGGTTTGCGAGGCTGAACTGGTGTGCAGAGTGCCAAAGACGAGGTGCCCAGTTTCAGCCGCAGAGATTGCTAGAGAGATGGTTTCCAGGTCGCGCATTTCACCCACTAGCACGATGTCAGGATCTTCACGCAAAGCTGCTTTGAGCGCGTTGGCAAAGCTCTTGGTATCTTCGCCCAGTTGGCGCTGGTGTACCAGGCTTTTGATCGGTTCATAGACAAACTCGATCGGGTCTTCGATCGTCAGAATGTGTTCAGCGCGGGTGCGATTGATCAGGTCAATCATGGCAGCCAGGGTGGTGGTTTTACCTGAACCCGTTGGCCCCGTCACCAGAATCAGCCCTCTGGGTTTTTCGGTCATGTCGCGGACGACATCGGGAAGACCGAGTTTTTCAAAGTTAGGGATCTTGGAGCTGAGTGCTCGCAGACAGGCTGCATAGGTGCCCCGATCTTTGTACACGTTGACCCGGAACCGCGCCAAGCCTCGTACGCCGTAGGAGCAGTCTAACTCCCAGTTTTGCTCCAGGTTTTTTCGCTGCGTGTTGTTGAGCATACTGAAGATGAGCCGCTGGCATTCTTCTGCAGTGAGTGACTGGTCACCGATCGGCTGCAAATGACCGCTGATGCGAAAGTAAGGAGGAAGACCAGCCGTCAGGTGCAGGTCAGAGCCACCCATTTCGATCAACTGCTCCATCAGATCTTCAATCATCAACTCCATGAGGCTTACTCCTTAGGGAAATGGTTAGTGATTTGCCAGTGGCTGGGGGGTTGGCTCAGGTACGATTGTCCGCTTTAAACACCGTCCGCTTTAAACGTTGTGAACACTCAGGAGTATAGTGTACCCATTCATTGGGGCTGAACCCTCAATGAGACGCTTCGTTTTCACGGTTTGCTAAAAACGGGCAACTTAATCTTGGAAGCGTGGAGTCATGCAGTAAGGACAATCAATCCACTCTTGTTTGAGGTCAGCGCTACAAACGCGGCAGCTTAACGATGTTTTGCGCTTGGCTCTCAGTTCGGACTCTAACCCAGTATCTGTAAAGGTGACTCGCTCAACTTCCTCAAGGGTCGTTTGACCAGTGCGGACCAAATTCAGACTGTACGCCAACAGCGTTTGCATACCCTCTTCCACAGCAATTTCTTTGATGGATTCAGTCGGAGCGCCCTGCGTAATGAGGTTTTGCAGACGTTCAGTCACACGCATGACTTCATACACACCGCAGCGTCCTTTATAGCCAGCGCCACCACACTTTGAACACAATTGCTGTCTCGATCGTGCTTCCTGAATCTCATTCGGCTGTAAAGAGTTGGCTTTGTAAAGGGTCAACTCACCTTCACCAGAAGATGATAGACCAAAGCGCGCTAACTCTTCCCGGGTTGGTGTGTAGGAAATACAGCACTCACTGCAAACACGGCGCATCAGTCGTTGGGCCACTACGCCCAGTAGCGCACCCGAAACCATGAACGGTTCAACGCCCATTTCATCCAACCGAGCGATCGCGCCTGCCGCATCATTGGTGTGCAGCGTTGTGAGGACTAAGTGCCCTGTGAGAGCGGCTTCGATCGCGGTCTTGGCGGTTTCACGGTCACGGGTTTCACCCACCAGAATCACATCCGGATCTTGACGCAAAAAGGCTCTCAAAATGGCGGCAAAGTCTAAGCCCTTCTCCCGAATGACCTGCACCTGAGTCAGACCGGGCAAAGAATACTCAATGGGATCTTCGGCGGTGCTGATATTGACACCTGGATCATTTCGTTCGGCGAGTGCCGAGTAGAGCGTCGTTGTTTTACCAGAACCAGTGGGTCCCGTGACCAAGATCAAGCCAAAGGGTCGTCGCACCATTTCTTGCACGATTTGGAGCGACTCTGGATCGGTGATGAGCTTATCCAACCCTAGCTGTGTTGCAGAGTTGTCAAGAATCCGCAAGACAACTTTCTCGCCGTAGCGGCTAGGCAGTGTGTTAACCCGAAAATCGACTTTACGACCGTCATAGATGCGGCGAATCCGTCCATCTTGAGGCGATCGACGTTCAGCAATATCAAGCTGGGCAATGATCTTAAAGCGAGCGGTTACAGCGGGGATAATTTTTTTCGGAAACGGCTCTGCAAATGGCTCTCTCAGCACGCCATCTTTGCGGAATCGCACACGCAGAAATTCCTCTTGTGGCTCAATGTGAATGTCAGAAACACCCTCCTGAAGCGCCTTAATCATGATTTTGTTGACCAAGGCAATGACCGGTGCTGCTTCGGCATCTGAGACATCCAGATTGGCATCGGACTCGTCTGGAGCATCCTGCAAATCCAGGTAGCCTAGTCCTTCTAGATCCTTGTTAACATCAACTTTGGACTGGTCTTCAAGCTGCTTTTCGCGCTTTTCTTTCTCGTCCAGGTATTGGTTGATCAGTCGGCGATAGTCTTCAACCGTGATCACAAGTCGTTGTAGTGCCAGCCCTTGAGGTCGCAGTTGGCGGTTCAGGTCATCCTGAGCTTGGAGGTTGTCTGGGTCAACCATAGCGACCAGCACAAACGGTGGCTGGTTATCACTCTTAGACAGTGGCACAAGGCTGTAACGACGGCACAGGTCGATCGGGATTAGTGTATCAATCAGCTCGCTGACTTGCGTGCTTGTAATTTGGCTAACTTCAGGGTCAAGCGACTCAACACCGTAGAGAATCTTCAACTCAAAGAGCTGCTGCTTTTTGTACTGACGGAGCAGATCAGGCGGCAGTTGATGCCCTGTGATTGACTCCAGCACATCGATCAACGCTCTGCCAGACTTCCGACTTTCGATTAGAGCCTGCTGCATCTGGGCGTTGTTCACATAGCCAGACTGGACAAGCTTGTTGCCAAACGGAGAGAAGTTATTCTGGACGACAAGCGCACGACGTTGGGAAGAGGAGTTAGTCATAGCTGGTTGAAGAGGGTCTCCTGGTTTACTAGAATATGCCCAATCATCGACGAAGAATTGCTCATGATGATGTTTAATTTTTCACGACAATCGCTGGATGAGCTGAACTGGAAATAATCTCAACGCGCTTCAGCCGTAAGGGGTGTAACCTCGAATGGACGTGCGTAACACAAGTCAAAGAGCGGAAAATTCAGCGAGCGCAAGCTACCGTAGGGTATGAGCATTACAGACAGAGGCGATGAGTAAAGCAGCGATCGCCTTCCATGTTTAGTGATGTCTCATTCTGTATTTAGTTGTGTCTCAACAGTTGAGGGCTTTATTAAGGTGAGGGCTTTATAAGGTTCCTCATCTTAACCTGGACTCTCCAAAATCATAGCCCCTGCCGTCCAGTTCCTCACACATTTTGATGAGGGTTTGCCCGTCCTAAACGGTCGATGAACTCAAGCTGCACAGCCATCTGGTTCCAAGCTTGATCATCGTTGCCTTGGTTTTGAGCAGAGCAACCTGTCAAGGGACTATCACAGAACTTAGTCTGGCGCAGAATTAACCAAAGGCGATTCGATCGATTTTGACCGTCGCTTCATTCTCAAAGCGTATAGGATAAATCTGGTAGCTAACAAGCAGTCTTGAGGATTGGGATGAGAGCGCAATGATTGATGAAGCAAATCAGCATGAGAATGTACAAAGTTCAGCGTCTGACGCGTCAGAGGTTGCTGGGGGTGCAGCAGAAGGCGCAGCCATTGGCGAACCGACGCTCGATCCAACGCTAGCTGCGACTCCGATCGATAGTGACGTAACCACTCCTCCGGTCGAAACCGTGCAGACAGCAGTGGTTGACCCAGAGCCATTTGTTGTCTCTGACGGTGGGGCAGCACTGAGCGAGAAGGACAGTGAAATTAAACTGCTCAAGTCTCAGCTAGAGGAGCGAACAAACCAATGTGTGCGGATTGCGGCTGATTTTGACAATTACCGTAAACGAACTCAGCGAGAACGTGAGGATTTGGAACTCCAGGTAAAATGCTCGACGATCAATGAGCTACTACCCGTGGTTGATAACTTTGAGCGGGCACGATCGCATATCAAGCCTCAAACGGATCAAGAAACAACGATTCACAAAAGTTATCAAAGCGTTTACAAGCAGTTAGTTGATTGCTTAAAACGTATTGGCGTGGCACCGATGCGTTCTGAAGGCAAAGAATTTGACCCAAGCCTTCATGAAGCCGTCATGCGGCAGCCAACCGACGAGCACCCAGAAGGCACTGTCATGGAGGAGTTAGTGCGCGGTTATGTCTTGGGCGATCGAGTGCTCCGTCATGCTTTGGTAAAAGTTGCTGCTGCCCCAGAGCCCGTGATAACCTCGGAGGAAGCTGATCAGAGCGGTGTGGAAAACTAATTTTGCCTGATACGTTTAATTCCAAATTGCATTTGGGAATGCTTGAAGTCAGAATCGGTAGGCGATCCCACAGGCGCACTTTTCTGTCAATCGTGTTCATCGATTTCTAAGCATCAAAGCTCACATCACATCTTTATACCGCCACTCGTTATGGGAAAAGTCATTGGTATCGACCTAGGCACGACAAATAGCTGCGTTGCTGTCCTGGAGGGCGGTCAGCCGATTGTCATCTCTAACTCAGAGGGGGGGCGGACTACTCCAAGTATGGTTGGCTTTGGCAAAGTGGGCGATCGCCTGGTCGGTCAACTTGCCAAGCGCCAAGCGGTGACCAATGCTGAAAATACGGTCTTCAGCATTAAACGGTTCATTGGTCGCCGCTGGGACGACACCGAAATGGAGCGATCGCGGGTTCCTTACGTTTGTGTCAAGGGCAAGGACGATACGGTTGATGTCCAGATTCGCGGACGTAACTTCACGCCCCAGGAAGTCTCGGCAATGGTGCTTCAAAAGCTCAAGCAGGATGCCGAAAACTACCTGGGTGAACCCGTTCAGCAAGCGGTCATTACCGTGCCTGCTTATTTTAGCGATGCTCAGAGACAGGCAACTAAAGACGCGGGCACGATCGCCGGTCTAGAAGTGCTCCGTATCATCAACGAGCCAACGGCAGCGGCACTTGCCTACGGGATGGAGAAGCAAGATCAAGATCAGTGCATTCTGGTCTTTGACCTGGGTGGCGGTACGTTCGATGTCTCTATTCTTCAGATGGGGGACGGGGTCTTTGAAGTGAAGGCAACGTCCGGCAACAATCACCTGGGTGGTGATGACTTTGATGACTGCATCGTGCGCTGGATGATTACGAGCTTCAAAGACCAGGAAGGTATTGATCTGTCGATCGACAAAATGGCGCTTCAGCGCTTGCGTGAAGCGTCTGAGAAGGCGAAAATCGAACTCTCTGGTACGCTCACAACATCGATCAACCTACCGTTCATCACGGCTGATGAAACCGGACCAAAGCACCTGGAAATGGAGCTGAACCGCTCAACGTTTGAAGAATTGGTCAGTCATCTGGTCGAAGGCACCATCAAGCCGACTGAGCAAGCTTTAAAAGACTCAGATTTGACAATTACCGACATCGATCGCATTTTGCTAGTGGGTGGCTCCACGCGCATCCCCGCTGTGCAAGATGCCATTCGCAAGTACTTTAACAACAAAGCGCCCGATCGCTCGGTGAATCCTGATGAAGCCGTCGCGCTGGGTGCCGCCATTCAAGGCGGTGTGCTGGGCGGCGAGGTCAAAGACCTGCTGTTGTTGGATGTTACGCCGCTTTCTCTAGGCATCGAAACGCTGGGCGAAGTCTTCACAAAAATCATCGAGCGCAACACCACCATTCCCACCAGCAAAACTCAGGTTTTTTCAACCGCAACCGATGGGCAAACCTCCGTCGAAATTCACGCCCTACAAGGCGAACGAGCGATGGCAAAGGACAACAAGAGCTTGGGCAAGTTTCAGCTCAACGGTATCCCTCCAGCCCCCCGTGGTGTGCCTCAAATCGAAGTCTCTTTTGACATTGATGCAAACGGCATTCTCAAAGTCTCTGCTCGGGATAAGGGCACGGGACGTGAGCAGACCGTTTCGACCAGCAACACGGGCGGCTTAAGCCCTAGCGAAATTGAGCGGATACGGTTAGATGCGGAAGTTTTTGCGGAGGAAGATGAGCGCCGCAAGAAGCTGGTGGCGCTGAAGAATCAGGCAGACAGCTTGTTCTACAGCTACGAGACAACGCTTCGCGACAACGGTGAATTTATTGCGGAGGATCTCAAAGTGCAGGCTTTAGAGAAAGTGGCGGAGTTGAAGGCAGCCGTCGCCGATGCCACGATCGCGCCAGAGACGTTCAAGCAGCGTCTCGAGACGCTGCAAGAGACGCTGCTGGCGATCGGTGCGTCGGTCTATCAGCGTGCTAATGAGATTCCCGACGATGAAGCAACAACCCAGTACAGCCCGTCGAACGGCTCACTTGATCCAGACGACTACAGCTTTGAAAACGACGCTACCGTCACAGCCGATTACGAAGCTGTAGATTAGTTAAGGTATAGGAATGGTCAACCAAGGGAAATGGTAGAGGGTGAGTATCCGAAACCAGACCTTAGACCCAGTTAAGCCCCCAACTCTAAAAAACCTTTACCCTCGCAGCAGCATTCTATGGCTCGTGACTATTACGAAATTCTCGGCATTGCGCGCGACGCCGACAAAGAGGAAATCAAGCAGGCGTACCGTCGTTTAGCACGTCGGTATCATCCTGATGTCAACAAGGAAGACGGAGCCGAAGAGCGCTTTAAAGAAATTAATCGCGCTTATGAGGTGCTCTCCGAGCCAGAAACCCGTGCTCGCTATAACCAGTTTGGCGAGGCTGGCGTTGGCTCAGCCGCAGGCGGAGGCTTTCAAGACTTTGGCGATATGGGTGGATTCGCTGATATTTTTGAGAGTTTCTTTAGCGGATTTTCTGGTAGCGGTGCACCGGGTCAAGCGGGACGGCGGCGTAATGGTCCCATGCGTGGCGATGATCTGCGGCTTGATCTAAAGCTGGAGTTTCGTGAGGCAATCTTCGGCGGCGAGCGTGAAATTCGCATTAACCATCTCGAAACCTGTACAACCTGTAGCGGTTCAGGTGCAAAACCAGGTACTCGTCCCCGTACCTGTTCCACATGCAGCGGTGCTGGGCAGGTGCGTCGAGCCACTCGCACCCCCTTCGGCAGCTTCACACAAGTCTCCGTTTGCCCAACGTGCGCTGGCAATGGGCAAGTCGTGGAAGAGAAGTGCGAGGTGTGCAGCGGTAACGGTCAGCGGCAAGAGACGAAAAAGCTCAAGATCAACATTCCGGCTGGCGTAGACAATGGCACCCGCTTACGTGTCTCCGATGCAGGCGATGCAGGGCAGAGGAGCGGTCCCGCTGGTGATCTGTATGTCTATCTTTTCGTCAACGAAGATCCTGAGTTTCAGCGTGAAGGCATCAATCTTCTTTCAGAGCTTAAAATCAGCTATGTACAGGCAATTTTAGGCTCTCGTGTCGAAGTGAATACAGTTGATAATGAGCCTCAAGAGCTACTGATTCCACCCGGAACGCAGTCGGGTAAGGTGCTGACGCTGGAAGGCAAAGGTGTACCGAAGTTAGGCAATCCGGTTAGTCGAGGCGATTACCTGATTACAATTTCGATCGACATTCCAACCAAAATCTCGGTGGAAGAACGGGAACTGCTGGAGAAACTAGCGAAATTGCGGGGCGATCGCATCGGTAAAAGTGGCATTGAAGGGTTCTTCGGCAAGGTGTTTGGCACATGAATCCAGCGCAACAGTCTGCTACTCCAGATGCCCAACTGGATTTGCGCGGCACACCCTGCCCGATCAACTTTGTGCGTACCAAGCTCAGGCTTGATCAAATGCCTCCTGGTTCCCTCTTAGAAGTTTGGTTAGATCCGGGTGAGCCGATCGAGCAGGTGCCCGACAGTCTGACGATGGAAGGCTACGGCATTGAGCAAATTGAAGACCATTCGAGTTATTTCGCACTTCAGATTCGGCGACCTGTTCTGGAGTCTGGAGTCTCTTGAGCGCGATCGCGGGTGGTGAACATCGAGCCATGAGCGTTGATCTATGAGTACTGAGTTGAATGATCCACTCAAAACTCAAGGGGCAAATCCAGTTGGCATCGACTCCATGCTACCGCTGCCGCTTTTGGGGACTGTCGTAGCAGTGCAGGCGAATTATTATCATGTGCAGCTTGATGCGCTTGGGGAGTCAGGAGTCAGGCTTCGACGCGAGCGCGCAGCCGAACAGAGTCAGGAGCCAGGAGGGACGAGGGAGTCGGGGGTTGCTAGTGGTAGTGACTCGACGCAGGCAACAACCAGTAACCAACCATCAATAGTGCCGCTAATGCTGCTGTGTACTCGTCGATCGCGCCTGAAAAAAATGGGTCAGCGGGTGATGGTTGGCGATCGCGTTGAAGTCGAAGAACCCGACTGGGATGGTGGGCGGGGAGCGATCGCGCAAGTATTGCCTCGACGGACGGAATTAGATCGTCCACCTGTTGCTAATGCAGATCAGCTCTTGCTGGTGTTTGCGCTAGTTGAACCCACGCTAGACCCTCACCAACTGAGTCACTTTTTGATCAAAGCAGAGACGACGCATCTACAGATTGGTCTTTGTTTGAACAAACGTGACCTTGTGACGGTAGAGGAACGCGATCAGTGGCGAGATCGGTTGCAGCAGTGGGGCTATGCGCCAGTCTTCATCAGTGTGCACAAAGCGATGGGGATGGCTGATCTGGCAAAGCGGCTTGACGATCGTGTCACGATCGTTTCTGGTCCTTCGGGAGTCGGCAAATCGAGTTTGATCAATTGGCTTGTTCCCAACTCTGGGCTGCGGGTTGCGTCTGTTTCGGGCAAGCTTGGGCGGGGACGGCACACTACGCGCCATGTTGAATTGTTTGAGCTGCCGACAGGCGGTTTGCTGGCAGATACACCTGGCTTCAATCAACCGGATTTAGACTGCGCTCCCGAAGATCTGGCAAACTATTTCCCTGAAGCACAGGCGCGGTTAGCGGTTGCGCGCTGTCAGTTCAGCGATTGCCTGCATCGAGAGGAGCCAAACTGTGTGGTGCGAGGCGACTGGGAACGCTACGCGCATTACCTGAACTTTTTGGAAGAGGCGATCGCTCGTCAGGAAGCCTTAAATAAACTCGGCGATAGCGAAGCAACGATGAAACGCAAAAGCGATCGTGATGGGGAACAGTATGAACCCAAATTGGAACCCAAAAAATATCGTCGCCCCTCGCGCCGTGTTCAGCAACAAACGCTTCAGGGCATGCGATACGACTTGAAAGATGCCTCACTGGATGGTGATTAGAGCGCGCTAGAATCGGAGCACATGTAGCCCAACACGCATGAGAAAACCATTTGCTCGTCTGAAGTTTCTGCCCTGGCGATCGTTGTTTCAAGCGGCACTGCTTGCCGTCCTCTTGCTGGCGTTGCCGATCGATGGGTTACTACAGGTTGCCATCCGTAATGGCGACCGCTCACCAGCGCTTGAGAGCCTCTTGAGACTTCTCATGTCGCCGCTGGTGTCGCTAGTGCTGAGCCTTGGCATTCCGGTTGCACTAGGAGCCTTCGCTGTTTACGTTTTGGAGCGTGTTGACCGTTCCAGCATCAGTACAGGTAGCTTATGGGGCTTGGTGCTGTGTGTCGTGCTGATGCTCTTACTGGAGCAGTGGCTTTTGTTTGGGTCGCCCAGCTTTAGCATGACTGAGTTAGTACTTATTGCGGTCGGTGTCTTCTGGAAAGGGCGACCCTACTGGCGATCGTATAGCCGCTGGTAAGGCTATGTCGGAGGCGGATCAGAGAGATCGACCGCATTGACCAGGCGATCTAGTGTCTCAGTCAAGCGATCGAGCCGTTTGAGCGACTCATGCTGCGCTTCTGTGAGCGTTTGTACCGCATCACTGAGTGCAAAAACTTGGTATCCCTGCTGCTGGACATGGGTTGCCAGCGCTTCGATGTTTTGCGAGAGGCGATCGACGGTTTCGGTGGTCACAAGCACCGCTTCGCCAATCTGCTGCACAATCAATTCTAATTCCGGGCGATTCTCAACGTCCACAGTCAAAAGCCTTGAGTGAAAGCGATTAGCGAGATTCTAAACCAGTGCTGTTGAATCACATCGTAGAGCCATTAACCATACCGACCCTACAGACGCAACCAACAGGGTTGAACCATCTTACTTGACCTGAATTTTTGCCAGCGCTGTGTTCTGGTAGTAGTGCAGGAGAATTTGCTGATAGTTCTTACCACCTTGCGCCAAGTTGTAAGCACCCCACTGGCTCAAGCCTAGCCCATGCCCAAACCCACGACCAAGCACCTGAAAATTGCTGGGTGAAGCCTGTGCTTTATCTTTATTGGCTGCCGACGGGAGCTGAGGAATGATGTTAAAAAGCGTACTTTTCAAGTTGAGTGCACTTTGAAGGGCTTCACCACTAACGGTTCGTCGGCGACCCGTATCTCCCACAACTTCCATTGAGATAATCCGTCCACATTGAGTGGTCTTAATCTTTTCTTTTGGAAAAGACACAATGTTACCAACGCCCGTAATCCGCTTACCAAGTGCGATGGGGGAAAATGCTTCTTCCCACTGAGCTACAGGCGACACCTCTGCAAAGTTTTCCGTGACCGATCGCAGGTACGGTACCGGGTTTGACCAGACATTCTCAGAATTTTCGGTACAGCCACCAGCAGACGAATGGAACGCCGCTTCAATAATTTGACCACCAGAGATTAGCACTTGCTCGGCTGTAGCATTAACCGCCGCCTGAGTACCTGTTGATTCATCCCGGATGCCTCTATAGACTTGCGAAGCAGTGGTGTCGACGACATCGTAAAGACCGTTGATCGCTTTCTGGCGGTGAAACAACGCATAAGAACGGGCAGCAACTGCCTGCGCCTTCAAGGCTTCTTGAGGCCAATTGCCGTTCATTTCGCCACCCAGGACGCTGTAGAGATACTGCTCCAGGTCTACATAATTGACAGCCGTAAGTCCGCTTTTGCTGGGGACGACGAGTGTCCGACCGCGATACCAGCGATCGCCAATGTACGCATAGCCACCGCCCGTTGGCTCTACCCAGATTTGCCCTGACTGCCAGCGATCGAGGCTCACGCTGCCCTGCTTAGGCTGGGCAATGAAGGCATTCATGGGTGCAATTTCACCAAGCGGACGACCGCTACTATCCCGCACGATCGCTTTGGTTGAGCTACCAACAGCAACTTGACTGACGCTTTCTTCGATCGCCACTCGTAATTCCAACGCTGCCTGAGCGGGACGACTAACAGCGCTTTCCATCGCAGCAAACGCTGCCATCCAGATGAAGAGTCCAAACCACCAACTACGCCCTTTTAAAGGCATCAGCGCCCTCAGGTAAGAGCACAGTAAAAGGGGGAAGCGTTCCAATGACATTTTCAGAAGTCTCCTCACAGGTTCAAGCACTTAAAAGCAACCGATCGACATGACGATCGCGCCACTCAAGCCAAATCATTGGTCAACGAGGCTTAATATAAGCCAATTTGCTTTAGATAGAGTCAGTCATTCTGGTGCAAATGTTCCCTAGCGACGCTAAATGTACTGACATTGAAGAAGCAGTCGGGACTTTAGCCTATGCATCTTGTGCCTTCAATCGTTTGTAACGATTATTAAACCAGATTTGTGCGGCACTCGTCTTGATCAAGTCCTTATCTCCTTCGCCTGTGTCAGTATAGGTTCAGGACGAAACTCGCACGGGTCGCTAAGTTTTGCAGATTACATTCCTTGGAACCAGCTCTGGTGTGCCAACACGATCGCGCAACGTCTCCAGTGTGGCGTTACGCTTGCCTCAGCGTGCCGAATTCTGGCTGTTTGACTGTGGCGAAGGGACGCAGCATCAGCTCTTACGCAGCGAGCTGAAAAGCAGTCAGTTGACCCGCATTTTTGTCACCCACATGCACGGCGACCACATCTTTGGGCTGATGGGATTGCTGGCAAGCTGTGGGTTGGCAGGAAATGTGCAGCGCATGGATATCTACGGTCCACCTGACCTGGATGAGTATCTCAAAGCCTGTCGGCGCTACTCGCAGACCCATTTTTCGTACCCGATTAAGGTGCATACGGTACGTCCCGGTGTGATTTACGAAGACAGCGAGTTTACGGTGAGCTGCGATTTGCTCAAGCATCGTGTGCCTGCTTACGGCTATCGGATTGCGGAGCGCGATCGCCCTGGTCATTTCGACGTAAAACAAGCCGCGTCACTGGGCATTCCTTCGGGTCCGCTCTACGGCAAGCTGAAGCGCGGGGAGGTCATTACTCTGCCCGATGGACGGCGCATCAACGGTGCTGATCTTTGCGGGCAGACCGAAATTGGACGCAAGTTAGCCTACTGCACAGACACCGTTTACTGCGATACGTCGGTCGCTTTAGCGCAGGATGCTGATGTCTTGATCCATGAAGCTACGTTTGCTCATCAGGATGCTGAGTTAGCCTACCAGCGCTTGCATTCTACCTCGACAATGGCGGCACAGGTCGCGTTAACCGCGCAGGTTAAACGGCTGATTATGACCCATTTCAGCCCGCGCTATGCACCTGGAAATGAAATCGAGCTAAAAGATTTACTGGCAGAAGCCCGTGCGATTTTCCCCGCAACAGAGATGGCTTCCGACTTCTGGACGTATGAAATTCCTCGCAGGCAGGCAGCAGCATTAGTCACTGTTTAGTTGCAGGCTTCAATTTAGCCAGACGTACACCGAGAGCGGGAGCTTGGGAGTAGGGTTTTCAACTCAGAACTCAAAACTCTTTTCCCTTTTCTGTTCGTAGCGGTACGCCTAGAGTGCTTAAGTTCAAAACATGTCCGCCAGTGACGAGGTAGACAGGACTGGCGATCGCCCCAATTTGACGGGTGAGCATACCAAGGCGATCGCGAAACATCCGTCCGATAGGATAAGCAGGCACTACGCCCCAGCCCGTTTCCTCTGCTACAAAAATGATGTCGCTGGTGGCATGATGCAAGCTGTTTAGCAGAGCGTGTAGGGTTTTGCTCCAAGTCGCTTCGTCTTGCTCTAGAAGGTTTGCTAGCCATGTGCCTAACGAGTCTACTAAGAGACAACTGTTGGACGGCGTTGCTTGAATGGTTTCAGTGAGAGCGATCGGAACAGCCAGCGTTTGCCAGGTAGACGGGCGACGTTGACAATGTTGCTCAATCCGTAACTGCCACTCGCGATCGGTGGGGTCAACTTGAGCCGTCGCCACATAAATGACCGTTTTACCAGAACGAGCCGCAAGTGTTTCTGCCCATTCGCTTTTGCCCGATCGTGCGGGACCCGTCACCAGCACAAGCTGACGTTCAGCCATTGCAATCATGCTCTCGTTCGCCTCATAGTCTTGCGTGCTGCAAGCGACTGCGATCGCCCGTCAGGCTTAGCGGTACTAGCCACAAACAAGTTGATAGCTGACCGCTGGCAGCCTTCTGAGCCTGAACCGATCAAGGAATTTTCTAGCGAAAAATTTCACAATCACTGCATCTATAGAGATCATCACAACGTTTAGGACATGGGGATCAAAGGGGGTGTGGGGGCGTTGCCCCCAGCCAGGGGTTCCACCCCTGCACCCCGTCCTCACCCATCTGTCTATTGCTATCTCTGGCAACGTGGTGAGTAGTTTTCTCTAGCAACGTCAGGTCGCACCATGAGCCCGGATTTCTAATCACGGGCGGGATGACAACAGAGTGACAAGACTTAACCGTACTTTTCAAAGATCCTTTAGCTTTCCATCCCTCACAAGTTCCCAAAGCCTTTTTTCTTCTTGTCTTTCTTTTTCTTGCTGTTGCTCCCGGTCGCGTAGCCGCGCCAGCCCGGTTGTGGTAGTCGATTGCCTGCGGGCGCACCCCCCATTCCAGGCATTCCAGGCATTCCAGGCATGCCGCCCATACCGGGCATTCCCCCCATACCAGGAAAGCGTCCCTGTCCCATTTGCTGCATCAGCGATCGCATCTTTTGGAAGTCGCTGACCAGCTTGCTCACATCACTTTCACCATAGCCAGCGCCACGAGCCACGCGACGACGACGACTGGGTGAACCGGAGAGTAGCTCAGGGTTCTTACGCTCTGCAACGGTCATGGAGCCAATCATGGCTTCGGCACGCTTGAGCTGCTTTTCGCCATGCTGCAACTGTTCATCGCTGATCTTGCCCATACCGGGCAGCATTTTCATAATGCCGCCCAGGGAACCCATATTTTTCAGCATCCGGGTTTGCTTGAGAAAGTCGGTGAAGTCGAATTGGGCAGAGAGAATTTTCTCCTGCATCTTTTCGGCTTCGTCCAGATCCACTTCTTCCCGCGCCTTTTCAACGAGGGTCAGCACGTCACCCATGCCTAGAATGCGCGATGCCATGCGGTCGGGGTAAAAGGGCTGCAATGCCTCAACCTTTTCGCCCACCCCGATAAATTTGATTGGCTGACCGGAAATTTGCCGGACGGAGAGCGCCGCACCACCCCGCGTATCGCCGTCCATCTTGGTCAGAATGGCACCCGTAATGCCGATTTGGCTGTGAAACGTCTGGGTGAGGTTTGCAGCTTCTTGCCCCGTCATCGCATCCACGACCAGCAGCACTTCATGGGGCTGCACGATCGCTTTGATCTGCGCCAATTCTGCCATCATGTCAGCGTCGATTTGCAGTCGTCCCGCCGTGTCGATGATGACGGTATTGATGCCATCGGCTTTCGCTTTCTCGACGCCTTGACGCGCAATCTCAACAGGGTTGGCATCCTTGCCCAGTTCAAACACGGGTACATCTATCTGGCGACCAAGGGTGAGGAGCTGGTCGATCGCCGCTGGACGGTACACATCCGTTGCCACCAGGAGCGTGGAGCGGTTTTCTTTCCGCAAATGCAGCGCTAGCTTGGCTGTGGCAGTGGTTTTACCTGTTCCCTGCAAGCCTGCCATCAGGATCACGGTGGGGGCGGTGTCGGCATTTGCCAGAGGCGCATTGTCGCCTCCCATGACCCGCACTAGCTCGTTGTGGACAATTTCAATAAACTGCTGATCGGGTCGAACCCCAGCAATGACCTCTGCACCCTGGGCAGTGGTTTCAACGGCTGCAACAAACTCTTTGACAACCTGGAGGCTAACATCGGCTTCCAGCAGGGCGCGTCGCACCTCGCGCACCGCATCCTTAATGTTGGCTTCAGAGATCTTGTCCTGACCTCGCAGCTTCTTCCAGGTAGACTCCAAACGATCGGAGAGCGCTTCAAACATGACTCGTTTCTTGCCAGCTAGTGATTTGTGTAAACAGATGGTGTTGTCTACAAAGCAGCCCCATCGCAAATGGCGGTCTACTCTTTATCCAGATTAGCGCTTTCGGTTCGCTTCATCCGGTGAGTCTATGAAAAGGCTGTAAGAGAGGAATAACCCATGTCTTGCCATAGCTGCTCTGGTCATACTCAAAACGCTTGCAGTAAGCTGGGATAAAAATGATTTCGTGGAATGTTGGGCGATCGACTAACCAATGGTTGCGGATGGGATCACCAAGAACAGCAGCGCCTCGGGGCATACTAGCTGAAATCAACCTGAATTGAATCGTCATGCATTCTTTGAGTGCTCATCCAGCCAAGGTAGACGACTATGCAGACCTCTAAACCATCCACTATGCCGTTGAGCGAGCATGACGAGGCGCTTACTCAGACAAATGACCCGGAGCGACATGACCCTGATTGTATGGTGCTCGACGCGGAGCCTCAGGAGGACGATCGTGCGGCTGGTGCTGAGGCGATCGTCACTCAGTCAGCGTCAGAACTCTCAGAGTTAGCACCGAAGAACTGGTTGAGCTACTTTCAACAGAGCAGTCGCTTGCTCCTTGCCGTGATTGAACCGATCACGCTGACATTGCAGTACGCAAATGATTACTTTTGCCAGATGGTAGCGGTTGACTCTACAGGCTCCACAGGTAATTTAACAGGTAATTTAGGGCACGTACTTGAGCAACGCCTGAGTGAGGCAGACAATACTGCCATTCAGCGACTGTACCGCAGACACTTGTTGCATCGCGTCTTGCAGCGGCTTTACCAGATCAAGCCGCAGGGCTGGCGGTTATTAGACGAGCCTGTAATGATTGCGCTTCAGAGTCCGCTCTATCCTGAACCTCGCTACATTGAGTTCTGGCTGCGATCGGATCAGCTCACCCTCGCACGTGTGGACCCTCAGCTAGATGAGTTCGCGGCTTTGGGCTTAGCGCAAATGACCGAGCAGGCACTAGAAGTCATGCTGACTGATCCAGCACAGTTTGATGCGTTAACTCAACGGCTACAGTTAGACAACTACGAAATCAAAGGTTGGTTGCTGCTCGAAGGGCTAGACATTACAGAGCGGGAAATCGTTCGTCGCATTACGCAACTGCTGATCGATCGCGATTCTATCTTGCGACCTCAAAAGTTTGGTGAACTCAATCACCAGATGCGATCGCTCTTTCGCGCTCAAAACACATTAGTACTCAGCATTGAAGGCGAGCAAATTCGGTTACTGATGGGATCGCTGAGCGATGAACCCCATACAACCTTGTATCCGTTGCAGTCGCTACAGCAATCCCACTTCATGCACGCCATTCGCACCAACCGGGTGCTTGTTGTGCCTGACTTGGCTCAAGACCCGCGTACAGACGGCGGACGGCAACTGCTGGCGATGGGCGTGCGTTCGTTACTGCTGATTCCGCTCATGTTGCCGATAGGCATTGGCGATACGGGACAAGCGCACGAAGCAACAGAGTCTGACCCATCTTCAATGCCAACACCTGTGACGCTTCAAGCCGTTGGTGTTGTGGCTCTTTTGAACGATCGCCCTCACAGTTTTGATGCGATCGACTGTCGCTATGCTGAGCAACTGATTCCTGCCTTTGCCAGAGCGCTTACGGCAGCGCAGCGACAGCTTGTACAGCAGCGGTTTATGACTAATATCCATCCCGCTGTAGAATGGCGCTTTCTGCAAGAAGCCGAGCGACGAGGACTGGGGCTGCCGTCAGAATCGATCGTGTTTACCAGTGTGTATCCTCTCTACGGCATTTCGGACA
This sequence comes from Leptolyngbya sp. ES-bin-22, assembly GCA_014380065.1. Lineage (GTDB taxonomy): Bacteria > Cyanobacteriota > Cyanobacteriia > Leptolyngbyales > Leptolyngbyaceae > Stenomitos. The sequence continues at coordinate 22,705 of JACMKO010000453.1, forward strand.
TTCGGGGATCGTCAGATGAGCGCAATCGGTCGATCCAAGCCGATTTACTGGAGCAGTTTCACCTGGGGTTAGCTGTGGTTGACGCTGCCTGCAATGCCAGAGACACGATTTTGGGCAAGCAACTGCGGCTGGATTTGCTAGAACACATTCGTCAGATGCAAGAATGCGTCACCGTAGATGCTGAAGTCAGCCGCCTGCGTTATCTGCGCGATCACGTGGAAATCTACTTCGACTATTTTGGTCAGTGTGGAGAAGCCGCGATCGCTGCCATCAGCGCCTACCGGGCAGCCTGTGCGAACGAGCATGAATGCGTGTATCGCGCACGTGCCTACTATGACAATCTGATCCGGCAAATCAACGCGCTGTTGCGAGAAACTTGGGAGCGCTGGCAAGGCACAATGCAGCGTACAACCCCGCACTACTGCGACATTGAAGCTACAGACGGCATCGACCACATGCTGTATGCTGGAGCGTCCATTGATCCTAAATTCGGCAGCTTTCAGCTCCGCAGCCTGCGTTACGAGCAGCTATGCGCCGTGTGCGACTGTGCGAGAACCGCGTTTAAGCTCCAGGAAACCTACAACACGCATATGCAGGTGACGCATCTGGTGCTGGTGCAGGATACCTCTGTAGACATTTTTCATGACGAGACGACAGAGCGCATGTTTGACGTGCGCGGTAGCCGCGATACCCGCTACGAAATCGTCAAGAAGCGCATTGACAAGGCGATCGACGAACAAACAGGCACTCGCATCACGCAGCCTGGAATGCTAACTCTGGTCTTTTGCACCGATGATGAGTGGACAGAATACCAGCAATACCTCCGTTACCTGATGCGGGAAGGATGGGTTGATGATCAGATTGAGCGCGGCACTGTACAACCACTTCAAGGTGTAAACGGTCTAAAGTATGCGCGCGTTCACATCCTGCCGGAAACTGGAGCAGTCAAAGTAACTCCGCTTACCTCGTCTTGATGAGTAGAAGTTTTCGCTTGAGCTAGAGGTGTAGCGGTCAGTCATGCAACGTTTCCTGACCGCTGATCGTACTAAGAGGCGCGATTGGCATCTTTGAGCATTGCCACACCTGTCAAGCGGTCACAAACCGTAGGCGTTTAACCCAGCCCTAACCACTCCAGTACGCCTTGTCCAGTGACGTATTCAATGACTAACGTCAGTGCGAAACCGATCATCGCCGCTCGACCATTGAGGCGCTCGGCATACTCACTAAAGCCAAATTTTGGTTCTTCTAGCCGGGGAGTCACGGTCGGTTGAGGTTGAGTCATAAGTCTATGGTTGTGAAAAGAGCTGAAAATGTAGAGCCAAAAATGTAACCCAAGAGTCTTTAACCGCACATTCATCCAGCAGGCTACTTTTGAACGTCGATCGACCTGGTTACAAATATTTACATACTGATTGTAGCGCCTGATTGAAAAGATGCAGCCGATCGCACCTATGAGAACGATCAATGCGCTATGCAAAGGTTTTTCATCGGGTACGTGCTCTTTACAGGGTTGGATGGACGAACGCGATCGTACGGCTTTCTACCCATGAATACGCCCTTTAATTGATTTCCAAGGGCGATTGAAGGCGATACAGTAGTAGGGAGATCTAAAGTAACAACTCTTAATAGAGACTTAATCTAGTTTAGATCGCTCTACTCGGCTCGTAAGTTAGTACCAGTGGCTTTCATTCTTAGTTAACCGCTGCGAAGTTTCAGGCAAAATGGAACAGGGAGCCGACAGAGTTTCACTGTCATTTAGCAAACGTCTGGGTAGGCACGGTTATGTACAAAACATTACGTTCATTAATGAAGTCATGGGTGAAAGCGCTCGTGGCGATCGGCTTAGTAGTCGCACTGTCATTCGGTCATGCCGATGGTGCCTTGGCAGCAGGTGGTGGTCGCATTGGGGGTGGGTCTTTCCGCGCTCCTAGCCGCACCTACTCCGCTCCACGTAGTTATGCTCCCGGTGGTGGCTATAGCGGCGGGTACGGCGGTGGGTACGGTGGTGGTGGCTTCGGGCTTCCCTTCCTGTTCCCTGTCTTTGGCATTGGCGGCGGCGCTGGTGGGCTGTTCAGCATCTTGATCTTCCTTGCGGTTGCCAATTTCTTGGTGCAAAGCTTCCGTCGCTCTCGTTCTGACGACAGTCTCGGCGACAGCATGGATAGTTCAACGATTTCGGTTGCAAAGCTTCAGGTTGGCTTGCTGGCAGAGGCAAGAGAACTCCAGGCTGATTTGAACACGATCGCCCAAAAAGCGGATACAAGCTCGACCAATGGTTTGGCTGAAGTGCTTCAGGAAGCGACGCTGGCACTGTTGCGTCACCCAGAATACTGGGTCTATGCGGGTTCCACCGTACAACAAACCCGTCTGGAAGCGGCAGAGTCTCAATTCAACCGTTTACTGATTGCTGAACGCAGTAAGTTCAGTGGCGAGACCCTATCTAACGTCAACAGTCAGCTCAAGCAAGCGTCAACGAGCAGTCTGGCTGTGGCTGAGAAAGCTGGTGCTCTGGCAAATCAAGCGGCTGGACCTGGCGAGTACATCGTAGTAACGCTGCTGGTAGGCTCTCAAGGCAAGCTGCAATTACCAAAAGTGAACAGCTCCGATGATTTACGGCAGGCGTTGCAGCAGTTGGGGGGGGTATCAAGTGAGCGACTCCTGGCGCTAGAAGTGCTCTGGACACCCCAAGCTGAAGGTGATGTGCTGACGAACGAAGATGTCATCGTACAGTATCCAGACTTGAAGCTTGTCTAAGCTGTGGTGATGCGATCGCTTCATTGTTTGGGTTGAAAAGGGGGCTGAGTAGCCCCCTTTTTTTAATGGCTCATCCGCGCCCACCTTGGATTGGTGACTGGCAAAACATTTTTTCAGTCTGGATCTGTAGTAAAAGGTGGAGTCTACTATTAAGTTGAGCAAACGCCTCGCGACACCACCGTTTCTGCTGGAATGGAGCTATCTAGGTATGCAACCGCAATGACAGCACCGCTTTGGACGTTAGGAGTCCCACCCAATGCCTGGTCAGTCAATGCCGCGATCGCGGATATCACGCGTCCGCCCCTCGACCCGCACATCATCACGCTGACCACTGAAACCAAAACCCTGCGCCTGGATTTGGCAAAAGCTGCGCTTTTAGTCATTGATATGCAGAACGACTTTTGCCATCCCGACGGTTGGTTGGCGCACATTGGCGTGGATGTCACTCCAGCTCGTAATCCTATCGTGCCTCTACAAGGCTTGCTGCCTGTGCTGCGGGCGGTGCAGGTGCCGATCGTGTGGTTGAACTGGGGCAACCGTCCCGATTTGCTCAACCTTAGCGCTGGGCTGCGGCATGTCTATAATCCAACGGGAGAGGGTGTGGGCTTGGGCGATCGTCTGCCAGCGAACGATGCGCTTGTGTTGATCAAAGATAGCTGGGCAGCCGCCGTAGTAGACGAACTGGAACCACAGCCAGACGACATTCGAGTGGATAAATACCGCATGAGTGGCTTCTGGGATACGCCGCTCGATAGCATCCTCAAAAATCTGGGTAAGACAACCCTTTTCTTTGCGGGTGTGAACGCTGACCAATGCGTGATGGCAACCCTGCAAGATGCCAACTTCCTGGGCTACGATTGCATCCTCGTCTCGGACTGCACCGCCACCACTTCGCCTACCTACTGCTGGCAAGCAACCCTCTACAACGTCAATCAGTGCTTTGGCTTTGTGGCAGAGTCGCACGCGCTGTTGACTGCAATGAAGCAAGAGGGCCAGAAGCGTTGTTAGTGGTTAGTGATGGATTGTTAGCTGTGAGGAAAATAGATCGCAAAAAACCTGAAAGCTGGACGACTCAAAACTCTTAACGCCTCATCCTTCCATTCACTCTGAGGAACACCCAATGGACTCTGAAAGTTGCGTTATTCCGGTTGTCAAATCGCCGATCGATTATCAGGCGTTTCGCATTAGTCCTCACGACACAAATCGATTGGCGATCGTGTTTGATCCCCAAATCGCTAACATGTCGCTGACTCTTTGCGTTGAAATCTTTGACATCGGTGGCAAGACTCCGCCTAACCGTCATCAGCTTGCGGTCGAAATGTTCTTTGTCCTCAAAGGTGAGGGGCTTGCAACATGTGATGGTAAGACTGTTCACATTCAGGCAGGCGATAGCATTCTGGTGCCGCCCACGGGCATTCATGGTATCGAGAACATCGGAGCGGGTCGCCTCTACGCCCTCTGCTTTATGGTGCCTAACGAAGATTTTGCTGAACTCATTCGCAGCGGTATGCCGACTGAGTTAGATGAGGAAGATATGGCAGTGCTACGTCGTACGCCGTCGCCTGTGCTGTGCTGAGAGGGATGCTTAAGGTTCGTCCCAAAGAAACCGTCTCTATGCTCACTCGCGATCGTGTGCGGTTGGATGCTGACATCTATCGACCGGATGGTGAGGGAGCGTTTCCGGTTCTACTCATGCGGCAACCTTATGGGCGGTCGATCGCCTCTACCGTCGTTTACGCCCACCCTACCTGGTATGCCGCCCACGGCTATCTTGTGGTGATTCAAGATGTACGTGGGCGTGGCACCTCAGAGGGCACCTTCAAGCTTTTTGCTCATGAAATTGAGGATGGCGCGGATACAGTCCACTGGGCAGCAAATCTTCCTGGCAGCACTGGACAGGTTGGCATGTATGGCTTTTCGTATCAGGGCATGACGCAACTGTATGCTGCTGCTGCCAAACCACCTGCCCTCAAAACTATCTGCCCCGCCATGATTGGGTATGACCTGTACAGCGACTGGGCGTATGAAGGTGGAGCCTTTTGCTTGCAAGCCAATCTGAGTTGGGCAATCCAACTGGCGGCGGAAACGGCTCGGCTGAAGGGTGATGAGTCAGCCCACCATACGCTCGCTACAGCATCAAAGAACCTGACACTGGATGACCCCATACCAGACTATTCCAGCATCCTCAAAGCTTTTGATCCCGATTCGTTCTATTTCGAGTGGTTGCAACATTCTGAGCCGGACGGCTATTGGGAAACGCTCTCGCCCAAGACCTCTTTACGGGATGTTGATTTACCGATGCTGCATATTGGCGGCTGGTTTGACACGTTTTTGCGGGGGACGATGCACCTTTACAAGGAGATGGCAAGCCGAAGTGTTTATCGTCAGCAGCTACTGGTGGGACCCTGGTCGCATTTACCCTGGGGACGCAAAGTGGGCGCGATCGACTTTGGAGCTAATGCCGTTAGCCCCTGCGATCGCCTGCAAATCCGCTGGTTCGACCAGTTCCTCAAAGGCTTGAACACAGGGTTATTCGATGAACCCGCGATCGCCCTCTTTGAAATGGGCAGCAATCACTGGCGCACTTTCAGCCACTGGCACACGCCCAACCCAACCTCCTATTTTCTCGCCAGCACTGGACTTGCCTGCATCAGCGCTCAGGAAGGCACGCTTACTCCAACACCCGATACCCAACCCCCAACCCCCGACACCCTCGTCCACGATCCCTGGCGACCTGTCCCCGCGATCGGTGGTCACGCCTCTGGACCCTCTGGGCCACAAGAGCGCGCCGGACTGGACTGCCGTACCGACGTTCTCACCTATAGTTCCGAGCCATTGGTAGAAGACTTGCACCTGGCAGGGGACGTGTTGGTGTCGATCGCCTGCACTGCGGCTACCCCTAGCTTCGATCTGTGCGCCGTTCTCTCTGAAGTGCGATCGAATGGCAGCGTGTACAATTTCACTCAAGGCTACATCCACATAAGGGCAGGACAGATCACCACCCCTCTGCAAATACGGCTTCAGCCCACATGCATTTGCCTTGCGAAAGGTAATGCGATTCGCCTCAGCCTCAGCGCTGCCTGCTTTCCTGCCTATCCAGTCAATGCAGGAACAGGTTTAGCTGCGGACGAGACGCGCTTCATTGATCAACAAATTGTGACGGTGACTGTGACCAGTGGAGGCGATCGACCATCCCAACTGCTGCTGCCTGTAGTAGTATCGCACCTTGAGCCAGGCTACATGACTACTGCTACAACTGACCGCTGATCGCTCACTCAACGCTGGTCTTGCCCAATAGATACTGCTGGCAAAGGTGATTCCCGTAATATTTTTGTCTCAGGTAGGAAATGATACTGCCTTGAGACAGAAGCAGAAGCGGCATAGTCTTTGCCATGTTTGGACAGTACACGTACCATGTTAAATGTACTTAGGGGTTTAACCAAGTTGGTGATGGCTAAACTAGCACTATCAGGACAAGCGACAAAAGCAAGGCAGCTAGCGGCAGACGCACAAAGGGAAGCCGAGCGCATGAGAGATGTGCAGCTTTTGTTAGATCACATGCTGAGGCAAGAAAACATCACGATCAAGTTCATTCTGGACTGTCTTTATGATGTCGGTTCAGTTAACTTGATTAACCAGAGGGTTCGTTCTCAGCCGCTGAATCAACTGACCAAGGCGATCGCGGTGATGTCCAAACCAGCCTTCAAAGTTTTTGCGCTGCGCTGGCTATATAGAAACTGTCCTCGCTTGATCACCAACTGGTTACAGCGCAAAGTGCGCTTTAATACTCCCAGCACTCAGCCAGCCGTGACCGTGACAAAGATACTCGAAGCACAGACAGAGCCTGTGGCTGCGATCGATCCAGCACCAGCAGTCAATGAAGTACTAGCCGCCAACCCGGTTTCAACACAAGACCGCGATCGACAAATTCGGCAGTTGCAGCAGCAGGTGCGTTGGCTGACAGGTCTTCTGGTGGGAGTTGTGTTGCTTTGGAGTAGCTCTGTGGTGTTGCCCCATTACACAACTGGCTCCGACTCTACCCAATCGCTAGAAAAGTTACAGCAGCCCTAGCAGTCCTTCAACGTGCTGCTGTTATACGTTCAACAAGACGCTTTAAACCGACTTCAAGACTTAGCTGATGCCTTTCCGGCAGATTGTCCTTGCCTGTCGCCGCTGCACGGGGTTTGCACCCTGCTGGTTGCTAAGACCGGGACACCAGCGCTCGATCGCACTTTTTACCTCAGCATGAGCGGGTTGGTCTTGTGGCACCAGGCGTGCAGCGACAATGGCAGCATCAAAACTACCCTGTCTACCCCGTTGCCGCGCGATCGACATCATTTGGCGGCTCCACAGGGCGATATCTTGCTTCGCCTGAGCATAATCTGGCTGCCCTGGCTTGATCTGTCTGGCTTCCTGAATGGCAAACCAGTACGGCGATGCCTGATTGCTGTTAACTGCTGCTAGCGCTCTTGCTTTTGCTAAGTGAGTCGGTGTTGACAGCTTGACGGTGCTGGCAATGCCCGCTGATGGCGCTTGAGACCGTGCTGTGCTTCCAGCCTTGCCCACAGACAGATTGAGCTGACTCGCACCGGATACTCCAATTTGAGTGGACACGATCGGCTGGGGCGAAGGTGGTTTTACGACTGGTGCTGTCGTTGGGGAGACTGGCACTAAACCCGTTACACCAGATGGCGTTGTCGATTCGGGTGTTTTCTTTAGAGCCGCTTGTGCTGTGGCAGCTTGTCCGCTAGCTTGCCCTGTACTAGAGGTAGTGGGTTGCTGTGCTGTCGCTGGAGGCTTGGGCGTGAAAGCGGCACAGTTACGCAGTAGTACGCCCAGAATTAGCCCAACGACAGCAAGACCGCCCCATCGCAAGACCGATCGCCAGAAAAGGGCATCAGAAATTTCGTTTGCGTCTTCAGCATCGTCAGAATGTAGCTGGGGCACGGTGGCTTGGTCAGAATGAGCAATTCCATTCTCGTGATTTTGGGCGGCGCTGTCGAGAGGGTAGCGCGTTCCAGCACCATTTGGTTGCATCGGGGCTGATGTGAACGCGTTAGCACTGGGTATGGAATCGATCGACCCATTCAACCCGCGCTGCGATGAGACAGGATGAGCCTCTGAATTTGCCTCTGATACCACGATCATCCCACCGTTGCTATGGCTCACTCCACCATTAGCTGCGAGTGCCTCACGACCCAGTGCTGCTGTCACCGTTGCACCTGCCGTCGAGAGACCATTGCCGTTCACAGACGCACCGACACGATCAAGCGTGTTCGCGCTAGAGGTAGCTCCCACGGCTGTGGGGAATGCGGTACCGTTTGTGACGGCAGTCTGCATTGCAAACGTGCGATCGCCAGCCTGGTAAGACGCAATCGGCGCTGGCAGTATGAGCTGCTGCCGCTTTTCGGTGGGGCAGATCGTGACAGGCTGTTGAATCGGTCGCCAATAGTGGTCACTCAACGCTGGGAGGTGAGTGCTCAAAGCCTGATCGAGTGCTGCGACTGTTGTAGACTGGTGGCTTCGCAGGCTTTCTAGCAGCGCTGCTGTGAAAAACCCATGCCCCAAGGCTGACGTTTCGCGAGCAAACTGCTCTGGCTGGCAAGAAAGAAGCGTCGGAATGCCAGTTGTACTCGCCAAGTGCGCTGTATGGGTGCCGACCGTTTCATACGAAAAGCTGCTTTCATTGCGGTTGATATCTAGCAGCACCAGCACGGTTGCAGTCGAAACACGCTGCAAGCTACGGAAAATAGTTTCTAGTGGTATGGCAGAGGGTTGAATCGCTGCCGGATTGCCTTCGATCGGCACCAGATAATCCTGCCCCTGCTGACAGATGCCATAGCCGCTAAAAAAGAACCAAAGCACGTCGCCTGGTTGCACACACTGTTGCGTGATGAAGTCAAGCCAGCTTTGGATCGCTTCACGATCGGGATAGGTCGACTTGCCCCACTGCGGCGGTGATGTTTCTGTTAGTAACACGCACTGTTCAGCAGGAACTTTGACATCCTCCATCAAGAAGCGTTGGATGGCTTGAGCATCATGCTGGGCATAGCTCAAGGGTTGAAAAAACTGATACTGATTAATGCCGACGCTGATTGCCCACTGTCTCATATATCAGATGCCCCAGATATCTATTGACATAGCATTCCCGGTCATCTCCATCATGACACGCTCACTCTAGAAGGTAAAATGCTTCGCGATCGTCCCAAGGAGCCACATGATGATGAGTGATTGACCTTAAGCCAGACCAGCCATTTTTTAGCGATCGCAATGGACTTGTGATGCGAGCTAAACGCGATCGTCGCTGGCTTTTGCCCCAATCAATTAAACCCCACAAAAATAACTGTGCTCTCTCTTGGAAAGCACAGCAAGTGATTACATCATTCAGCAAAACATCGGCATCAAACGTCGTTAGTTTGTTTAGCCGCATCTGCCCTGCGCTTCCGCCATACACTCACGCCTAAACTAAGCAATCCTGGTAACAGAGCAGGCGTTGGCACAGCCACCACGTCATCCGCTTTAAAGTTTGGACCAAAATAACCTGTATTGGTATCAGACGTGATGAGCCTACCAGGATTGTCACCCGACGAAGCTAAAGTGTCACCTGGAAAGACTAGAGTGGTACTGGCTCTGAAGGCAGAAGCTACAAACGTGATATTAGGGTTTACTGAAAAATCAGTTGGGTTGAAGGTATACCTTTCAGCTCCGGTAGCAGCAGCAATAAAGAAGGTTTTTCCAGCTTGGAGCACTGTAGGCGCAACGGATGTATAACGAAAAAAACCATCCAATGAAGCTTCTGGATTGACGGTCACATTGACCAATAAGGTACCCCTGTCGTCAAAGATACCAACTTCATGCGCCTCAGTTAAACCGTTTTGGTCATCGTCATAGAACCCCAAAGCAGTGACATTCACTGTTTTGTTTGTGGTGAACTGAAAACCAAGGCTCCATTGGCTATTAGTAGAGTCTATCCCCGGCACGCTGAAGTCGATCGCAGTCATCCTGGCGGCGACGGCAGGCTTTGCATTTTCGACAGTGACTATAAAAGCTGCTCCGATCGCAGCCAGGAGTGACTTTTTCAAAAAGGTGGATTGAGTCATCGAATTTGTTACTCCTATTGAAGTAGTGAGAATGGTAGGAGTACCCTAAGCATGAAACCAGAACGTATCCTTTTTCAAACGCTGTTCCTCACACGCTATTTTCGCTACGCGAGTATTGTTCCCAGTTAACCGCTGCACCAGAGCAAGCAGCAGGTGATGCAAGGGGCGCGATCGAGGCTGACGGTAGCAAAAACACCTGCTGTCAAATTAATTGCAACTTCATACTTCTTCAGTACAAGTTCATCGCCATCAGGAATTTAGCCTCGACCAATTTGGTATAGCCAGTGTTTCTACGCATCTTTACAAGAAACAGCCAGAGGGTAGATACCAGTCCTGTCATCATTGAAGCTCCACTAGCTAAACGAAAACCGCTCTGTGAAAGCTAAGCCACTGCGATCATTTGGCACCGCTCCACGTTAAAAGGCGGTGGTTACAATAAAATTTCGCCACGATCGCCGTTGAATGGTTCCCTAACAACAAGCATTTATTTACTCCTGTTGCTACGCAAAGAGCGATCGCAATGATCGGGCAACACAGTCGAATTTCAGGCAAGGCAATCATGTTTTCAATCGACGGACTGGCGTTGTAACCTCTTTTCGGAGTGAAGACGACTTTGAGGCACCGCTTAC
>JACMKO010000454.1 GCA_014380065.1 Leptolyngbya sp. ES-bin-22
AGGGTTTCAACTTGATTGCGAATGTCTTGATACGTCGTCATAGCGTTTTTACGATCGCCTTTATGACTCATCATGCCACATTGCTTCTGCTTCTGTTTTTACCGCGATCGCCCCTCACACCTTCACCACAACGCCCTTGCTTTCTACAGCCGATCGCCCAACAGAGCAAAGGACATAGGTTTCCGATCGCGGTGGCAGTATTCCCGATCGCGGCTGTCGGGCACCCTGTTATCCTGAAAAAAGCGTTCTTCCCATTTTTAGTGACTCAAAATCCTCGTCAGTTGGCTTTTTTGGTGCTGCGATCGGTGCAGCGAGGAGCCTTCGCCGACGTTGCTCTGGACAAAGTGCTGCATCAGGCAAAGCTGAGTAGCCTGCCCGATCGTCGTTTGTTGACCGAGTTGGTATACGGCAGCGTTCGCCGACAGCGTACCCTGGATGCTCTCATTGATCAACTCGCTAAGAAGCCTGCCCAGCAGCAGCCCGCCGATCTGCGTGCCATGCTGCATTTAGGGCTATACCAACTGCGGTATCTAAACCACGTTCCCGTATCCGCCGCTGTTAATACAACCGTCGATTTGGCAAAACAAAATGGCTTCGCTGGTTTGGCTGGCTTTGTCAACGGTTTGCTGCGGCAGTATGTGCGTTTGATGGAAAACGGGCAAGAGGCAGGTTTCGATGGGAGCGCTCAGTCGAACGGAGGCAAGCGAGAGGCGTTTGCTTGCCCTGTTGATCCATTGGATTTAAGCCGCTATGCGTCTGCGGTCGATCGCCTCGGCATCTTACACAGCTATCCTGACTGGATTGTGAATGTATGGCTAGAGCAGTTGGGGATTGAAGGAACGGAGCAACTGTGTCAATGGCTGAATCAGCCGCCGCATATTGATTTGAGGGTGAATACGCTACGAGCCTCGCTTGAAACGGTGGAAGCCGCCATGCACGCAGCAGGTGTTGCGGTCAGTCGGGTGCCTCATCTGCCGCAGGCGTTACGCTTGCCCATCGGCGCAGGCGCAATGCAGCAGCTACCGGGGTTTGCTGAAGGCTGGTGGATCGTACAAGACAGTAGTGCACAATTGGTGGGCTATCTAGTCGATCCGCAGCCTGAAGATGTAGTTGTGGACGCATGTGCGGCACCAGGCGGTAAAACGATGCACATCGCTGAGTTAATGCACGATCGAGGGACTGTGTGGGCGTGCGATCGCGCCGCTTCCCGACTGAGCAAGCTAAAGCAAAATGCCGATCGCTTGGGCGTGCGCTCAATTCAACTTTGTGAAGGAGATAGTCGTCACTTGCCTCAGTTTGTTGGGCAGTGCGATCGGGTGCTGGTGGATGCACCGTGCTCTGGTTTAGGCACGCTCCATCGCCATGCAGATGCACGTTGGCGACAAACGCCCGAAACGGTACAGCAACTCGCTCAGCTTCAAGCAGAACTGTTGGAACAAGCAGCGACATGGGTGAAGCCTACTGGCAGGTTGGTCTACGCCACCTGTACGCTGCATCCGCTAGAAAATGAGGCGATCGTCCAAAGTTTTCTCGATCGTCATGCTGATTGGGCGATCGACCCTCCTTCGTCGGATTCACCACCCTTTGCTTTTGCCACAACTGCTGGATGGGTCAAAATTTGGTCACATCAGCACGATATGGACGGTTTTTTTATGGTTCGCTTGAAGAAGCGTTAAGGAAGAGTTTGTCGGTATGGGATGCAGGTGTAGGGTGTAGGAAAACATCCTGCATCCTGGACATTCATCCTCACTTAACAAAGCTATGACATCAAACTCTAACGTTAAGACGCTGCTCAAAATTCTGATTGGTGTTGCTTGGCTTGACGGTCAAATCCAGCCCGAAGAACGCGTTTACTTACATCGCGTCGCTACTGAAAAAGGGTTAGAGCATGACCCAGAGATTCAGCCGTTGCTCAACGAAGCTAAAGTCGTGAAACCAGAAGAGTGCTATGGCTGGGTCAACGAATACCTGGGCGATCGCCCTACCTCTGACGCGTGTCAGCAGCTTACTGAAGCAATCAGCGGTTTGATTTACAGCGACGGCACCGTAGACAGCGCTGAAGCGAAGATACTCACCGACTTACAGCTTTTAGACCCTGCTCGTGTATCATCTGAGCCAGGGAAGAGTCCAGTGCTGACAGCAATTCGTAACGTGTACCAGCGCTGGATCTCGACTCTGAACTCATAAGTAGGGAGGCACAATTATTTGTAGGATGGGTTAGCGATAGCGTAACCCATGCGGGCGTTGGGTTTCATGCTTCAACCCAACCTACAGCTATTCTATATTTAATTCCACCCACCTACTTAGGACTGTGCGTTCTTGCCTCAAAAAATCAGCTTAAAGACCAGGGGTTTCTTCCTTTTTAACTTCAGGTACGGTATCAGGACGGTCTTTGCCTTCCCAACCGGGCGGACGCTTGGAGTTATACCAGGCGATCGAGCCGATCGATACGGCTGCAATAAAACCAACAATGTAAACAGCCGTAAAGGAAACGGGAAATTGCATACCCGCGCTAGCAGCATCAGCAACCATTAATATATTCATCAATCACACTCCATACGAGTTTTAAATCATTATGGTCAAGGATACGCGCGTGAGTCTACCAATACATCTTCCACAAGGTTAATTCTTGTGATCGTGCCTCATCATCATCTTGATGGATAGACTTTCTGCAACCCATGTCCTGAGCCTCAACAAGCGGTGCCTTAGTCCTAACACACTCCATACCCTACACCCTGGCTTCTAAGGCTAATTACATAACATCGTCGTTAATCTGTCAAGCAGTACGTTCAATTCGGTACTATGGAAGGCCAGCGATCACGTACCTTATACGCATCCTATGAAGCCTGCCCTGAC
>JACMKO010000455.1 GCA_014380065.1 Leptolyngbya sp. ES-bin-22
AGAAAAACGATGTCAGCGGCATGAATCGGCAATAAAAAAAGTTGGCTTTTACGATGATCGTAATAGGGAAAATTGAAAGAAGCCCCCTGCACATTCTGAATGCCAAGCTTTTTCAACAATGGCACTCTCATCGCTAAGTAAGACAAGCCACCCCGCTTGAGAATAATCCAAACGCTGAAAGAGAGGAATAAAGCATTCAATAAAACCGAAAACCCTAAAAAAGCCTGAATCGTTTGATTCATTGCAGTTCCTTCCTTCAGACCTCCGAAGTCTCCAAGACTTCGGAGGTCTAGCCCCTACTACTTTGCTTTTGCTTCCAGGTTTTCCAAGCGGCTTCTCAATTCCTGATTTTCTTGCTTCAGTTGATCCAGTTCTTCACGAATTTGTTTGACAGCTTTATCGGAACCAACGTTCTTCTGCACGCGCTGGACGGCTTCTTCGGCGATGCGGCGGACGCGACCATCAGGAGTTTGGTCGGCAAGGGATTGTAGAATACCGATCGCCCGTGCCGTTTCCATTTGTCCCAACGCGATGACGACTGCTACTTGTGTCAGGAAGAAGGTTTCACGCGATAGTTCCTGGAGGCGATCGAGAATGCGCTCCAAACTACTATTGGTTTGTCCGGTAGAAATGGCACCGAGCGATCGGATGGCAGCGAGACGAAGCGCCTGGGGGACACCGGGAGCCGTGTATTCCAGGATGAGACTCAGGGCATCTTCAGAGGTTTTCATTTGACTGAGGGCACCGATCGCGCCCGATCGCACCACTTCATTCCAGCCCTGCCGCTCTTTCAGCACAGACTTCAGCAGCTTCAGCACTTTTTCTTCTTTCGATTCGCCCAAGCTAGAAGTGATGACGCTGCCCAGTCCACGAATCGCAGCGGCTTCGACGTAGTAGCTGGCATCACCCTCTTCAGCAATGGCTTTCAGTGCTTTGTAACTTTCACGCGTCTTGATCGTTGCCAGCGCTTCTACAGTGGCTCGGCGCACTCGCGCATCGGTATCCTTCAGTCCAGCAATCGCACCTTCAAACGCCTGATCGAGCTTGACCGTCGCAAGATTTTTGGCGATTTCAACGCGCACGCCCCAGAACGGTTCGTTTTTCAGTGCGTCAGTGAGTGCATTCACAGCCTCCAGTCCGCCTTTTTTTGCCAGCATTTCGGCAGCCATAATGCGCGATAGCGGATCGAGATCAGCCTGTAGCTGCGCTTTCAGTTCTGGCAGCGGATACTCCAGCACCACTGTTTTGAGCGTATGATTGCCCACGTCAAAGCTTACGAAGTCAGGCTTTTTCTCTAACGGGAAGTAGAAGGCTTGTTCTCGCTCGTGGATGCGGACGGGGAAAGTGGTGAGGTGTGAGGTGTGAGGTGTGAGATGTGAATCGTGTTCGTTTTCTGACCCCTCTCTCCTCTCTCCTCTCTCCTCTCCCACATACCCAAACCCGATCGGCACTTTCAAATCAAACAGTTCACTCTGGCTGCCGTTGCCATCTTTCGCTTGCGTTTGGGTCACGGTGACTTTAGCAAGGTTGCTGTCGTTATCCCAGGAGTAGGCAACTTTGTAGTCAGGGTGCCCGCCGCGATAGACGTACTGATCGAAGAGGAAGAGTAGGTTGCGTCCGCTGGCTTTTTCGATCGCCCTTAACAAATCCACCGTCTCTACCGTCTTGTGCGCATTGTCGTTCACAAAGGTAGCAACGGCTTTCCAAAACAGCTCATCGCCCAATTCGGCGCGGATCATGTGATAGACGCAGGCACCTTTTTCGTAGAGGTGGCGATCGTAGAGTTCGATCGCTTCCCGGTACACGTGGGTGACGATCGGGCGGCGATAGCGCGAACTATCTTCATCCAAATAGTTGCGGGCTTCGCCGAGGCGGTAGTACGCAGCAGCTTCAGCACCATACTCATGGTCTGTCCACATGATTTCGGAGTAGGATGCCATGCCTTCCTTCAACCAGGCGTGTGACCAATGTTTGATGACGACCAGATCGCCGAACCATTGGTGCGCGAGTTCGTGGGCAACCAAACTTTCGGTGTTGCGGTTGTCTAGAGCAGCGCGTTCATCCAGCAGGCAGCGATCGGTCAGCAGCGTGGTAGACGTATTTTCCATGCCGCCAAAGATAAAATCATCGACGCAGACTTGAGCGTATTTGGGATACGGATAAGCGTAGCCGTACTTTTCGCTGAAGAACTCAATCATGCGGGGCGTTTTGCCCATGCTGATACGAGCTTCCTTTTCCTTACCCTTTTCGACGTAGTAGGTCACGGGTTTGCCGTTCCACTCGTCCTGTAGCTCAGCGAAATCGCCCACTGCCAGCGTCATCAGGTAGGTGGGATGCACTTGCTTCTGATGCCAGTGATAGATTTTGTCATCACCGTCAGCTTCGGTGTTGATCAATTCACCGTTAGAAATCGCCATGAGCTGCTTGGGCACCCGCACTCGAATTTCGGACGTTGCCAGTTGTCCGGGATAGTCGAAGCAGGGAAACCAGAAGCGCGAGTCCTCATCTTCGCCCTGAGTCCACACCTGCACGGGCTTGTCAGGATAGTGCTTGTCGGGTGCAATGAAATAGATGCCGCGCTGGGGCTTGTCAACGCGGTAGGCGATCGCCAGCTCAATCGGCTTACCCGCTTGTGTCGCTGGCTCTAAGTGAATGTGGAGCAGTTCCCCGTCGTAGTCAAAGGTCTGTTGGGTTTCGCCCACGTGAACCGATTCGATCTGCAAACTCACTGCGTCCAACGTCAGGCGATCGATCCCGTCACGTACTGGATTCAACCGAATAGTGCAGGTGCCCTGATAGCGCTGATTGGGAATGTCAAGATCGAGATCCAGAAAGATATGCTCGACTTGTCCGGGGCGATCGGGGTTGTAGTGGGGTTTCGCGCCGGGTAGCTCAAAAGACTTGTGGCTATTTTCAGAATCAAGAAAAACCTGTGACATGGGTTGAATGCTCTGCAATGCTGGGAAAGAATGCTAGAAAAGCGTTTTTAGTCCAATTTGACCGCAAATGCTATTCTTTTCAGCGTAACGTGTATCTTGCGTCTGTGATGTAGCTAATATGCGTACATAGGCTACATGCATTGTGATGATCCTTTCACGCTTATGACTGCTACACGTGTTTCTCCCTCTCTAGCTTCGCGGTTGATTAACGGCATTCTGGCGATCAAGCCGCTGGCAAACCTGGCAAAACATCAGGCGCGTCAGATGATGATTAAACGAGCCGAATCCGTTGGGGTCTACTGGACAAAAGAAGTAGAGTCCTTGCGATCGAGAGCCTGGGAATCCGATCTGGCACAGGTGCAAACGCCTGACCTGACCTACCCAGACTATTACGTGACCTCCTTTCATGCTTACGAAGAAGGCAATCTAGGCTGGAACCCCGCACTGGAAGTGGAAGTTGCCGCCCATGCTGCCCACGCCCGCATCTGGAAAGATGCCGGAGCCACTGGCGATGCCCGCTTACGTCAAAGCTATCACGATGTCTTGAAGGCTCAATTGCCTGTGGCACCGAGCAACATTCTAGACATTGGTTGCAGCGTTGGCATGAGTACCTTTGCCTTACAAACCGCGTTTCCCGACGCGCAGGTGACGGGCTTGGATCTGTCGCCGTATTTTTTGGCAGTGGCGAAGTATCGGGGGGAGGTGAGGGGAGAGGGGAGAGGGGAGAGGAGGCAAGAGGCAGGAGGCAGAGGGCAGGAGGCAGAAGGAGAAGAGTCGCTACTAACAACTAACAACCTTGGCGAAGCCATGCCAGAGGCTTTACAACTAACAACTCCCTCAACTCAAAACTCAAAACTTAGAACTCAAAACTCCCCTTCTCACACCTCACCTTCCTGGCTTCACGCCGCCGCTGAAGCCACAGGCTTACCGGATGCCTCCTTTGATCTGGTGTCTGCATGTTTGCTGTTTCATGAGCTGCCTCAAAGCGCGGCGGTGACGATTATCCAGGAAGCACGTCGGCTGCTGCGATCGGGTGGGTATCTTGCCATCATGGACATGAATCCCCAATCAGACATCTTTGCGAAGATGCCGCCCTATGTGAAGACGCTGCTCAAAAGCACGGAACCGTATTTGGATGAGTACTTTACGCTGGATCTGGAAGGGACGATCGCCGCTGCTGGTTTTACGCAGCCGACTGTAACCTGCAATAGTCCACGACACCGGACGATCGTGGCTCAGGTCAAATAACGCGTTGTTGGGGGTGCGGAGCAATCGTTGAGGCGATCAAACCGCCATTTATTTTCAGCTTCACCATGTTGTAGTAGGGGGGGAGGGCTGAGGGATGTAGCTGCTTACATTTGCTACGGGATAAAGATTCTGAGCTTTGACTCATTCTTTTTCAAGGAAATTCCCGGAGCAGAAAAAAGACTGCTGTATAGTATATGTGTACTATATTCGGTCTAATCTATGTCACGTAATAATGACTCGCAAGCAACCTCAAAAAACGAGCTTTTCAGAGAATTCAGGGATAGGGTTGTGGAAAGGCAGCAGGTAAAGAAGCAGATTAGAGAAACACAAAAGCAAATCGATCATCTACAGAACAATACCA
>JACMKO010000456.1 GCA_014380065.1 Leptolyngbya sp. ES-bin-22
AGATGTGTCGTCTTTTCAATGCAAATTGGTATTACATGTAATGTCCCTACAGAAGAGAAGTGGTTCAGGTTAATTAGTCCGCGTTCCTAAGAGCTTTCAGCCTCGTTGGTTGCCATTGCCGTCCTTAATTTACAGCAGTTTGCAATTGCATCAGCCACACCGTTACGTAGCGGCTTGGCAATGCCAAGCGCCCTACAAAGTATCTGTGGTTTACTCATGTGAAAATTGCTGTAAGGTCGTCAAAGTCTCGGTGCTCTGATGCTGTTTCATCAAACAAGACGGCTGTGGTGGGCTGATTACGGAAAATCAGTCATGATAAACGATATCCCTACACGTGATTTGAGGGAGGAGGATGCCCTTTTTGCCCTTTCGAGAGACTAGCTCGGTCGCCTGCTTTGCCGATCGCCGTGAAGCAGGCGAAAAACTGGCGCAGGTGCTTTTGTATGAGGTAGAGCAACAACTTGGGTTAGAGGCTACGCGGTTTGTTGTCTATGCCTTGCCCAAGGGTGGTTTGCCGATTGCAAGTCCCGTAGCCAAGTTATTAAACTGCCCGCTGGATGTGATTGTGGCAAAAAAAATTACCCGCCCCGACAATGTAGAACTGGCGATCGGAGCGGTTACTGCTGATGGGCATGTCGTTTGGGATACTCATCGCCGTGATGCACTCGCGACACCGTCTTCAGAGCCGCTACGGGAGACTAGCTTGTCCTCCTCTAACCCATACGAAGTGGCTTTGCGAGAAGCTCAAACTCATGCACAGATCCAGTTGGCAGAACTTTCTCCCGCTAGTCCACGCTTTAGTCCACGTGGCGCGATCGCGATTCTAGTCGATGATGGCATTGCAACGGGAATGACTATGGCAGCAGCCGTGAAAGCCGTGCGATCGCAGCAGCCCGCTCAAGTTTGGCTCTGTGCCCCTGTCGCGCCCCTTGAACTGATGCCGCTACTCCATACGTATGGCGATCGGGTCATCGTGTTAGCAACCCCTCACCCTTTTTATAGCGTCAGCCGCTTTTACAAGAGCTTTCCTCAAGTGACAATGGCGGAAGCCGCTGCATACTTGCAGTAGTTCAGCGTGACGCGGCTTGTTTTACGACTCTCGCCTTCCCGATGACTAAATCTTTCTGTCGCAATGGCTGAACTGAGAGCGACTACCCTAAAATTGAAAAGCTTAGGAAGAAGTCAAGTTCAGGAACAAGTGGAGCAATTCATTCTCTCCGAAGAAACACATCCCTAGCTGGCATTTACCAACCACTCTACGCATTTTTTGCAGATTCATGGCAACTGAAGACCAGATCAGCCTGTTTAACCTTCCAGCCACTAACGAAGCTCCACCGCCCCAGCACTTTAATCCTGACCAAATTCCCATAGATGCCAAAGTGCCGATCCCGGCTGGCACCTACCAGACGATGGAGCAGATGCAGTCGCATTGCAGTCGCTGCTTCCGCTGCGCGTTAGGGCAAAGCCGCACCAATGCTGTCGTCTCACGCGGCAGCATTCAGGCTCCCATTATGATTGTGGGCGAAGGTCCAGGGCAGAACGAGGACGAACAGGGGAAACCGTTTGTGGGCAAATCTGGACAACTCCTGGACAAAATTCTGGCTTCTGTGAATCTCAACGCAGAGCAGGATGTCTTCATCTGCAACGTGGTGAAGTGTCGCCCGCCCGAAAACCGCACCCCAACGACGGATGAAGCAGAAGCCTGCAGAGGCTATTTGTTGGAGCAGATCCGCATTGTGAATCCAAAGATTATTCTGCTGACGGGCGCTACGGCACTCAAGGGCTTATTGGGGATTAAACAGGGCATCACAAAGGTGAGAGGACAGTGGATTGAGCAGGACGATCGCTTCTACATGCCCATCTTTCACCCCGCTTACCTCTTGCGAAACCAATCGCGCGAACGGGGGCAACCCAAATGGCTGATGTGGCAGGATGTTCAAGCCGTGCGAACAAAGCTGGATGAAATGCGAGCAACCGAATCAGTGAGCAGCACGACCTGAACCTCGTTAGCCTGGTTAGAAATCAGGCTGTTTAGAGGACGCTGCGATCGCCCTCACGTCGTTAAATACTGCTGAAGATAAGACTCAAACTGTGCTTCGAGTTGCTCAGTAGTGCGGGAATGCGTCCAGTAATCTGTGACTGCGTGACCAAACGCCCAGGCGTTGCGATCGGGTGCTGTCGTATTGTTCAGCAACAGCGACCATAAACCCAGCAGGTCAAAGTTGCGCGCATTCGGCAAATCGGCATTGAGCAGCGTAAACAAGTCGTACGCCATCTGGAGTTTGCCCAGCACGATGGGCAGTTGCTCTACAGGAATTTGCTCCGCCAGAAGATAGGCAAGTGTGGGTGCTCCAGTCGTCAGCGTCGAAATGAACCGCAGCACGGGACTTTTGAGCAGAGCCGTCAATCCCTGCGTCGTGGTCATCTGAAACGTATAGTGATCAATAATTTTAGCAGCGGCGATCGCACGAGCATCTAAATTACGCAGAAAACGGGCAAGGCGCAACTGTTTAGTCGGCGCGATCGCTTGAATGAGTCCAACTGAGAGCATATCGTTGCCCCAAGCAGCGCGACCAGCGTCTAAATCGCCCGTCACGATCGGCACGACCAGGTTACAGAAGTCGCCCAACAGCTTGGCACGATACTCTGTAGCTTCTCGAATGGCAATCTCTTTAGGACGTTCGCCCCATTCCCAATCGTAGGGCGGTGCCCACTCGCGCAATGGACGCAGGCGATCGACCTGCGTGACGACTGCAATGACAGGCAAATCTGCGACTTCTGCCTTTGCGTCTTTGAGAAAATCCACATCCATTTGCAGTGCCGGATCAAGGGCAGGTGTCACCAGCAGCAGTAAATCCGCTTGTGCGATGTAGTCCAGCACTTGCTCTCGCAGATCCTCACGCTTTGCCTGCTCATACCCTGGTGTATCCCAAAGCGTTAAGGATTCGCCACCCTCTGCCTGCCAGTGATACGCCTGCATACGATCGGTGCTAGGGAGCACGTCTACTTCAGCGCGACGATCGACGAAGAGAGTATTGATCAAGCTGCTCTTTCCCGCTCCCGTGCGTCCTACCAATAAAATATTGATCGGCTTTTGCTCTACCGCTTCAGGCGATTCTGCTTGCGACAAAATTTCGCGTAGAGTCTGGGTCTTCGCTCTGGACACAGTGGGGCTTGAAGACGGTAGCTCCAGCGTTGCAGCAGGCATGCCACCATAGAGCGCGATCGCCTGCCTGCCAAGATTGGTCAACGCCGCTTCTCGCAAAAGCTGCCCCAGATTAACCAACAGTTCTTGCGTGGCTCGATTGCTTGACCGTTGGGTTGCTGTTCGTGCCAGCGCCGCTACCGGATTCAATAGCCACTGCGCCCAGTTCCACACTTGCAGCACCTTTCGCGCCGATGGCTCCAGCTTTTGGTAAATTTCATACGCCTGATACGCCTGCCCGATCGTCACCTGATTGAGAGCGGGTGACAGCTTTTGCATCCACTGATCCATATCGTCCACGGTGCCACGCATCAGCGCATACGCTTGTGGTACGTAGATTTGCAGCAGCGGACGTTGTACCTGTGGGTAATAGACATGGGCAACGGCTTCTACGATTTGCTTACAGCGTGCCCAAAACTCAGTCCACCCATCCCAGAGTGGTGGGTCAGTGCGTGCGTCTTCTAAAATCGTCTGGATCGCAAGCTCAGCTTGTCGAGCCACGCTGCTTGCTGGTGCAGTTGTGGCTGTTACATCCGCTTCCAGTTCTTCTGTCACCTCGGCAACCACCGCTCGTACCTGTGCCAACGCTGGCTGCGTCCATTTCACCAGCAGCCAGCGCCAAAGCACAAACATGAGCGCCACAACACCCCAGATCCAGCTAATGCCCCACTGCTGAATCTGAACCCCTGCTGCGGTGACGAGAAAGCCGATAATGCTGGCGATCGGAAGTCCCAACGCCATCCACTGCCATAGTTTTAATCGCACCATTGCTACCGTTAGAGCGCGTTCTCTCTAGTGTAGGCAATTGAGGGAAGCGTGAAGCGTGAAGGGTGAGAGGATGTTTGAAACGTGTCCGGCGGTTAAAACCGCGACTATAAGCACAAAGTCCGCCTGTACAGACGACAAACAAAGCCGGGAGTTTGAACTCGCGGAGGCAGGTGTCCGTATAGCCACGACTTTAGTCGCCAAGGCTACAAGGCTCTGGACTGTCCTCTTTAACTCTCCAACAACTAACAACTAACAACCAACAACTAAAATCACTTTTGACTGCTATACAGTTGGGTTTGCAGCGTTGCTTGCAAAAGGGAGAGTGAGAGGGGCTGAAGCGGCAAGTAGCCAGAGATGACCGCGAGCGCTGTGGTGATTGCGATCGCGTTGATTACAGCAGCGCTTTTGTTGAGCAGAGAACTAGACATAACGACTTTGGAACGTGTGGTACTTCAGTTATGTCATCCTTCTTCTGCTACGACCGTGACAGCTAGGCTTTTAAACTGTAATTTGTGTCACGTCTAGTAGTGATCAAGATCACAGGTATGAGTAAGGCACTGTAAAAGGAGGCTGGTTCAAAGAGGTTGTTTGCGTCTGTAGCGACGTTACATGTACCGTCCTACAGACGCATTTGATGGTGACAACTAGGGATCAAGTGACCCCAGCAATGAGTTTCAGAGTCGTCAGCACGGATGGTCCATCAGGGGAAAGTCGCTGGTTCAAGTGAAGTTGTTCCACGATCGCATTCAGTGCCTCGCCTTGCTGCCAGCGCTCGCTGAGTGCTGTGATTTCGTTCCAGGTGAGATCGCTTTCGGCGTACGTTTTGGCAATGGCGATCGGGAGATCGGCATGGGGATTGCCTTCTGCCTGCGTCATCATATTGTGCGGCATTCCCAATTTGCGATCGAAACAGTGATACCAGCACTTGGGTTGAAACTTAAGCGCAGCCTGAAACAATTGCTGGTGTTCCTCACTATCGACGGCACGATCGCCAGCGCTCGACACAATCAGCATGGGTGCAGCAGGCTGAACGTTGGCGCGATCGAGAATCTGCTGCCCCATCTCTAAAAACACCCGCAGCGCTGGCATGTGAAAACCGCCATAACCAAAGCCAATTGTCCCAGGCTCGGTCTTCCACTCAAAGTAAACATGCAGACGTTCGACCACCCAATCTACTAAAGCGTTGGTGCCGCTCAAGTACGGTGCAAACAGCAAGCAGCGATCGATCTGCTGTGCATACTCAAACGCTAGCCATGCACTGAGGGTACTGCCACCCGATAAGCCGCCCACCATGACGCGATCGCCCAGCGCTTGAGCGTTTTTCAGCCAGGTTTGCCCAAACTCCTGGTAGATGAGTGGGTTCTCTGGCAACGGTGGTGGGTGATCGTCATTCCAGTCGCCTGCCTGCCCATGCCCGGGCAGTAGCGGAATTAAAACGTTGTAGCCCATCTGAAAAAACGCTTCGCCAATGGGAACGAACTGCTCTGGTGCGGCTGTAAACCCGTGGAAAAAGACAATAACTTTGGACGTTGGGGTTGATTGCAGAAAAAACCGCGATCGACAGGTGTCATCACGCAGTCCAAGAGCCTCTTCCCGTGCTCTCGTCTTCTTAACCAGTGCCTCGGTCGTATCGGCATAAACGGTCATCTCACCGCCCCCCTTTTGCGATAAACACGATTTTTTGGAGCAGCTTAATGCTACTCCACAGCCGTTCTAACGCTAATTGTCAAATTTTTCCAGAAGCTTTGCAGCAACCCGTAGCGATCTGTGAGCCTACGGCACCTGCCGCTGAGATTTTGAAGGTACAGCTTACATCTGATCGGGTAGAAAAGACTAAATCTTGTAAGTTTGGCAACAAAGTTGCCAGACTGTAAAATTAGATACAGAAAAGCAAATCGTTCCTCTTGAGTTCTGAGCTGAGATCAGGCTCTCGACTCAAAAAGTTCCTCAGCAGCAGACACCGGACGGAAATAGGGAGTCATCCCGAAGGAACGTGCCTCTCGCAATACATCATCCAGGCGGCGAACATGAAACTCTCATATCGTGGCATTGCTTACGGCTTCAACCCTTCTTCTCTACAAGCTCGTGGAGCAAAGCACCGTTTGGGTGAAGTCTCCAAAGCCAGAGCGTTAGGTGCCATTCTCACCTATCGTGGCGCTGCTTACACCATTGAGCCGTCTACTCAGGCTGAATCTGCCAGTTCAAGTGTAACTGCGGGAACTGTGCTGACCTACCGTGGATTCTCCTACAGAGTGTAGCCTAAAGCGCCAGATGTGCCTGTTCAAGTGGTTACGGCTTAGCCAGCAGTGGCTAATTCTGCAAAAGCTCTTATCTTCTCGATTCAAGAGCACACGCGTGTACTAACGATGAACCATCACCGGGCACTGAAGAAGCGGCAGCAGGTGATGCTTGTGCGATCGGCGACTGAAGTGGGTGTGGTCGCTAGCTACTGAGAACGAACACAAAAGACCTGCAATTTAGCATTTCAGCCAACGTGCGATCGCGGTTACGTCGCTAGCAGATATGCCACGGCTTACAACTGAGTGGCATGTTCTGCCAACACCGGAAACTGTGACTGATTCAAGCTTCCAGCTTGCTTGCAATGGTTGAGCTTTACGCCTTAACCACACGAGCTTGGGGGTAGACGTTCGCCCTGCATAAACCCTCTTCATGCAACAACGCCACTCTAGAAGTCAGTCTTTTGACATGAAGTCGCTCTAGGCTAAAATGGCTTAGGTCAAGGCTTCCGAGGTACTTCAGGTGACGGTCGCGGCGTTTCAGAAACGCGCCCATTCGCTTGGGGAGCTTCATCTTTCTTGTCTCCTTCCTTTTTTGCCTGGGTGACTTGAGTCGCATATACTTCAACATCCCGTTGCAGTACATCTTCTACTTGACCCGCAAAGCTATGGAAGGCTTCTTCGTGAGTTTTGAAGGTGTGGTAGGGACCACTCAACTCAAAATATTGCCAACCTTGAGTTTTGAGAGATTCTACACCGCGTCGATAATGTCGCCAACGTTCGCCATAGTTAAAGAACTGCTCACCTGCTGCACTAATGGCAACTACTTGGCTCAAAATAAAGGTAGAGGCAGAGAGCGCTTGCTTCAGTTGCTTGTTGCCGAGGTCGACAAAATTTAGACTCACTAAAGCTGGAATAATGACACCACCCAAAATGGTGGTGAGCCGCAGTTTGTAGTGCATATCTCGTGCACGACCAGCGCGACCTTCCATCCAAAGAACTTGGTCGAGCCAGCGCGATCGTAAGTAATGCCGTTGGTGCTCCTTCAGTGGAAGCGCTTCAAATAAGTTGCTGAAGTCCTGCTTCAACCACTCTTGATATTCATCCTTCTTCTTTTTTGGCATACAACCCTTCACTTGTTTACTAAGTTGTTTCGGACTTTGGACTTCCTGAATGGTTTCAGACCCTGGAGTCTCTTGACGCAAGGGCAACTGTTGTACAGCGAATGCTTGAGTGGTTGTCTCCTCAGACAAAGACCTGCTAGGTTGTGCACTTCCCCAGGTATTTTGTTTGAGTCGCTGCTTTCTTTCCAATCGACTAATCGGTTTGCTGTCGTCGGCTGCTTCGTTGCTTGAGGCTGCATCTGTAGCAGCGCAGTGGTGCATTAACTTCTGCAATTTTTGCAACTGCAAATCGTTGTCCGCAGCGCTGGATGCTTGGTTTACATCATGCTTTAACCACTCCCGATCGTGCTGCTCAGTCATTACTCACGCCCCTACTAAGTACCCTTTATTGTTCACCTTTTAACGGAGTAGAAGAGTACAGAGGGCTAGTTTCAGTGCCACTCCTGTACTCTTTCACATGCTGTTAAAGAACGGTTGATTCCAGGCTGTTTTAGAGATTGGTTGGTAGACCTGTGGCTTTACCTTTCACGCTCGTAACAATTCTGCCCCAGCCCGACTCACCACCTTGATCCCAAAAGACTTGCTGCATCACATCGTAGCTGTAGAGATCAAATTCACCACCTACGCCAACATCGTAAGAGTCACTAGCACCGTGACGAGTACCGTAGGGATCATGAACAAGCCAGCCGCGTTTAATTGGATCGTGCCCAGCGATGACGCAAATGTGACCGCTACCTTTGTACGCAAAACCAACCACGATTGGTATGCCTGCATTTAATGACAGCAGTAAATCTTTTGATGACAGAGTGTAGCTAAAATAGGATTCAATGCCTAATTCTCGCAGCGCTTCTGTTTGAGCGGCATGATCGATCGTATCGCCGTACTTTGCAACGAGCCGCATATAGACTGATTCAGGTTCAGGATAGCCTTGCTCCTTCGCCATTTGAGTCAATTGTCCATCCAGTAAGTAATCGGCAAGCATGGTGTTACTGGTGGTGTTGCACTGCCGCCAACCGGGACCAAAAATAGCTTGATCATTGTCTAACTGCGATCGATACGCAACCGGAAGCTTAGTAATCTGGTTGGTTTCATCGCCCTCAATTTTGACGTGAGGAGCATAGGCATACACTTGCTGAATTTGAGTCGTGCCGTCTTTAGCCGTGAGAGGCGAAACCAGAACCAGGTAAACATGCTGGTTGCGATCGGGTGCATACTGGCTCACCGCAGGCATTTGCCCTTGAGGAATAAAGATCTTCTCAGAATCTGCCAAATCATCAGAGCCGAGCAGTCGCTTTTTCAGAAACGTATTCGATTCAATTGTTACTGTGAGCATGATTCAACCTTAATAAGTACAGAGATGCTTTTGAACTGCTGATTGATGCCATTGCGCAAGCATGACAATGGGTAGCTTTTGTTGAGATTGCCACCATTGAATAATGAAACGGCTGAGTTAAGGTTTGCGCCTTCTAACAGTAATGGCGCTATTTATGTCAGACTACTTCCATTACTCAGATGGTGGAACTGGCAGATGGTGGAACTAGATTTTAGATGGAGCGAGACGCTTTTTCGTAGTAGTCTTTACGATCGTCGAGACCGTTATAACCACCATTCACTCGCAGTGTGACAGCTTCAACAGCCGCGCCAGAATCGCACAGGGTATTCATGCTGTTGTTGTGCCACCAGAAACCAGCGCTGGAGAAAGGATACGTTTTGGCAACATACTCACACCCTTCCATCACCTGTGGATCATTGATGGCGTGACTAAACCCTTCGTAATTCGCTCGTCCGGTCAGTTGAATAGCACCAGCACCTTTGTACTTCGGACCATCGCCAGGATTGATATTGCCCAAATCATCGCGGTACTCATAGTCACTGCCATCTGCAAGCTCTTTTAACCAGCGCAACCCACCAGATTCATGGGCGATTTGGCTCAGGAAGTGCCGCATTCTTACCGGAGTGTTGATTTCATACCGCGCTAAGCAAGCATTGAGATCCTGCAATTCAGTCTCGTAAATTGGATTGCCAAAAATTGCTTCAGCTTGCTCTTTGGTAATGAGCTGCTGCCCTTGATCAATCAATCTCACTGTTACATTCAAACCATCCCAGTGCTCACTAAAGACATAGAATGTCCCAGTATTCGCAGCCAGTGTGACTTTGAAATGTCCATTATCGGCAGCTTCAATCATGTCAACGCCGTAGGACTTACCCACAGAAACCACAATAACTTCATCAGGCTGAAGTTGTGCAGAGTCAAGCGGCTTTTTCTTCAGCTTCGTTTCAGATTTGGCAATAATTGTATGCATTGTGCTCTCCGGGAATGTTTGGCATTTTCTGACGAACAAACTTAGTGTAAAAACGCGATCGCATCTACACGATTGAATGTTGCTTAAATGGATGCTGCGTAGGAACCGCAAACTAGGGAATGAATGCTGGATCACCGAGCTATACCAGCAAGTGTGAAACCTCTGGTAGAGACAGGCAAATGGGTCAGAACTGCTGCCAACTGCTGCTGAATACCTTGCTGAGACAGGGTAATGCCGTTGCAAGCTTCGCTTTGAATTTGATGGAGCTTATCTTCATTAAAAGTGTGCCCAAATTCTTTGGTGGCTAACAGCGTTTTACAGCATTCTGTAGAAATTCGTGAGATGGGCACTGCTACGTTAGTGTCTTGGCTGCTAGAAACCCTGCTCTCAGTGGTTACAGACCAAAAAATCTTTTTGTCTCTAACCAGACAGAAGACAATTCAATCACCATCAGCGCTCAAGCCTGATGCACGTTTCAATCTCTCCTTTGTGGCTATCTACTGGAACATCTACTGGAACTGAAGTTATTACAGAATGATGCTCGATCGCGTGACTCATTGCTAATAAGTCTCCGCAAGAACTATTCAATGTCAATCGGTGAGATCTCAGCTATGGGCATGGGCATACTTTGCAGAAGAAATAAATAATGGGCTTCCTTTACAGGCACTTCCATAAAGGAAATAAATATGTACCCGTGTTTACACTTAACCGAACGTATAAAAGTGATGTGGTGTGAACCAGCCAGCAACGATCGCGATGGTATGAGATGAACAATAAACAGATTTCTTGGATCAGATCGACGAGCCAGGTTTGTGTGGCACTCGGTTTAATTGGTTTTGGTGCTCCCGCTGTCGGGCAGGTCGTTCCTGATGCAACGCTGGGGGCTGAACGTTCTCGTGTATCACCGGATGCGATGGTACGCGGTGCTTCTAGCACCTTGATCGAGGGTGGTGCTGTGCGAGGCAGCAATTTATTTCAGAGCTTTCAGGAGTTCAATGTCGGCGATGGGCAGCGCGTTTATTTTGCCAACCCGATCGGTGTGCAAAATATTTTTAGCCGCGTCACTGGGGCGAATGCATCGAATATTTTTGGCACATTGGGCGTAGCTGGTGGCGCAAATCTCTTTCTGCTGAATCCAAATGGCATTTTATTTGGTCCAAATGCCCAACTCGATATTCGCGGCTCCTTTCTGGCAACTACGGGCGATCGCGTGGTGTTTTCTGATGGCAATACCTTTGGTGCCAGCAATCCTCAAGCGGCTCCGCTGTTGACCATGAGCGCGCCGGTGGGCGTACAATATGGTGCGGGAGCGGCAACTATTCGCAGTCAGGCTAATTTGGCAGTTGGACAAGATCTGACGTTAGCAGCAGGCAATTTGGCTTTGCAGGGACGCTTGCAGTCGGGCGGTAATTTGACCTTGCAGGCTCAAGACACAGTACAAATTCGAGACAGTGCAAGCCAGCCGTTCACCGCAACAGCGGGTAGTAGATTGCTGATACAGGGCGATCGCAGCGTTGATATCTTTGCGCTAAACCACCCATTAAGCGGTTTCTTTGCTGGTGGCGATTTGATCTTGCGG
Organism: Leptolyngbya sp. ES-bin-22; assembly: GCA_014380065.1. Taxonomy (GTDB): domain Bacteria; phylum Cyanobacteriota; class Cyanobacteriia; order Leptolyngbyales; family Leptolyngbyaceae; genus Stenomitos. The sequence continues at coordinate 11,217 of JACMKO010000456.1, forward strand.
TCTGCCAATACGGTGGGCGGCGATGCTCACTTTCAAAGCGGTGGCAATTTTCGGATTGAGCAAATGGATGGTACAGCGGGCAATTTATTCAGCCCCCACGATCCAGTAATTTTGGCTAATGGCGATGTCACGCTTGGCGACTATTCGGGCGCATCACTGCATATTCTGGCTGGTGGAAGCGTCACGTTGGGAAATATTTCGATCACAGGCACAGGAACCACAAATGACACTATTAACCCTGGCAACCCCGATCCATTTTTGGCGAGTTTAGCAACGGTGCAATTATCGAATGGTGAGACGATTTTGCTCAACGGCAGCACTTCATCTACATTGGATGTGCGGGCAGGTGTGAATTGGAGTCAGCTTCCCGGTTTTCCAGGCAATACGGGCATTGGCATCGCTGCTCCACCAACCACGCTTGCCACAAGTGCCAACATCGTTTTGGGCGACGTCGATTTTACCAGTCCTTCTGGCGGCATGGTCTTTATCAGCAATCAGTATGTCCCGAATGGGCTGCTGCCGCTCTCTAGTGAAATTAGCGTTGGGGCGATCGACACAGGCGGTAATTCAGCAGGAGGGGCCATTGTCATTGATGCTAGAGATCGTCTAACCACTCAAGGTTTGCTGATTACATCTGCATTTTCTGCAAATGGCAGTAGCGGCAACGTTTTGTTAAGAGCCGGCGGCGATTTACGAGTAATGGATGACATCGATGCTGCTTCAGTCGCTATAAACGATCCAAACACTCTACTCGGCACCTCCGGCAATGTTGATGTGTGGGCAGGCGGTAGCCTCACCCTGAGTCAGGGTGCCAATATTTTTGTTAACGGAATCGCCAGCGGTGATGTCACCTTAAAAAGCGAAGGCGACATCCAAATCGCTAATAGTGTGATTGACAGCACTAGCGCCAGTAATGATGTACCCGGTAATGCGTCCAGTTTTAGTACAGTTCAAATCGAATCATTGAGCGGTTCGGTTTTCTTATCGAACGTGGAAGTCAGCGCCACGAATGCGGGATCTGCTAATGCAGGCGACCTTTTTATCAAGGCTTCCAATCGCATTGAAATTGCAAACAGTAAAATTTCCAGTGACGGCTATCTCGGCAGAATTTTCATCGGTTCAA
>JACMKO010000457.1 GCA_014380065.1 Leptolyngbya sp. ES-bin-22
ATCGCAAAGTTGCCTTCATGGAATATGCCTGGGATATGGCAAACTGTGACCCCTGTTCCGCAGAACCGCTATCACAAACGGAACTGAAGCAAGCAGGTGTTTTTTGGCTCGACAACCCCGACAGCGAGTCAGTACCCATGCCGTCAGGTGGATTCCGTCGTCCGTTTCCGTCGTCCAGTGTTTTCATTACTCGTCTGCACGTTCGTTATACTCGCGACAAGTTCCCTGAAGATCTGGTGTTTCAGGAAACGGGCAATCGTGACACGTTCCAGGGGCGCTATGTGCTGCGTCACGAGTTTACAGGTGAGCCGAAGTGTCAGGCGGCATATCAGTACCGCCGATCGCTCCCCCGTCGGTTTGAACAACAGGCGCAGAATCTAGCGCGTCTCACCGGATGGAATATCCAGGATGTTCGCAAAAGACTGCCGCAAATCGAAGGCGATTCGCGTCCCTTTTGGCAACGGATTCTGTCTACATTGGTCGGCAGATGACGTTGGTCGGCAGGTAACCTCGATCGCGTTGCCCAACAGTCGAGAAGCAAGAAGTTCATGGCTTCTCAACCTTCAACCTAACTAGCTAAGCCAGATCACGTTTAGTTGGGCGATGTGCAGTGACAGGCCTCCTGCCAACAGACAGTTTACTAATTCGGAGTTTTCTGTAAACGCGGGTCAATAGCAGGTGCGCGTCCCACAAGCCGCACCTGGTTCTGCTTTACCACGACTGTTAATAAACCCAGATTACGACGGGCAGGTCCCTGCACAACACGACCTTGATTGTCATACTGAGAGCCATGACACGGGCAGATAAAGCGATTCTGATCCGCTTTCCAGGCAACCGTACAGCCGAGATGGGTGCAGGTTGTGCTGATGGCATACTCTGCAATACGAGGACCATCCGTAATGACCAGATAGGCCAACGCTGGATCAGCTAGACCTTTGACGGCAAGCCGTGTTCCCGGTTGCGCACTTGTTAAGAGCCGATCGACTGCAAGCGGTTGTCCTTGCTCATTGGTGGCTGACATACCTGGTAAGTAGTCTTTGCAGCGTGAATTGTACGGAAACCCGGAGCAGAGGTCTTCTAGACTGGCTTCTAAACTTTGAGCTGGTAAGAAGCGACCCAGCACCAGCGAGGCGATCGTGCCACCTGACAGGTATTTCAAGAAGTGTCGTCTGTCGCTCAGGCGGCTGAGGGAGGCAATAGGAGTCTTTAAAGGAGTTGTCATGGTTTTGAGGGCTGAATCACCGCTTGTTATAGAAGCCCTAAGGTTAATCAATGCAGCCTGCCAGTACAAGGGCTAACCTGCCACACGATCAACCTAACCACCCTTGACCACGATCGATTTCACAAGCGATTAGTCTTTTCGGGTTTCGTTTATGGCAGGTTTGGCAGGAGACGCGATCGTGGCTCTCATTTCGCAGAAGAGAAAGCGTTTGACCTGTCTAGTGACTGCAATCGACCTTGTGTGGTTGACCCCAAACAGTTTCCATATGAACATGCAATCGTGCCAGTTTAATCACACAACGCGTTACTTCGACTCCAGCCAGATTGAATCATCTCGATGAATGGTGCCACCTTGCAACACCGAGGCGCGAATGCCTGCAATGACATTGTTGTGCTGAGCCGCTGTGCGTAAGATACCCAGATCGTTTGGTAGACCAGCTTGTGCCAGAGTCGTCACCACACAGCGCGGACAGGCAGTATCGATGCTGAGGCGCACGTCATCGCCGATCGCCAGTACGCTACCCACCCAGGCATCTTCTACAAACGCTGCTCCATCCGAAACAGGTTTAATTAGAATGTTGGGTCGAAAGCGGCACGGCTCAAAGTGTCCCTCTGGATAGAGTGACTGAAGTTTCGCTAAGGTTGCCGTCGTCAGGGCATGAATCGAGCAGGAGTCAAAAAATGTACCAGACGGTAGCACCAATTCTGTAGTGGCTTCCTGGTACGCCGTGCCTTCGACGTTGGGCCAATATTGATCCAGGCTGGCGGTTTGGGGTGCAGAAGCCAGTAGCTGTACCTCGCGACCAAGCAACCCGGAGAGAATGCTGCTGGTGTCGATCGCTTCACTCACCACCGAACCACCATCTGGGAGAGAAACTCGCACCGGAGGCAGCGTTTTCCGTGCAGGAGTCTCCGTATATGCCGCCTGAAATGACAGCAGTTTTGCCCACTTTTTCGGGTTCTTGGCGCTAGCAACCCTGCCGCTTTCCACATCTAGAAGGGCGTAGGCTCGATCGCCTAATAAGCCACGATCTGTAACTTCCGATGCCTCCAGTTCTTCTCCTAACATCGATTTCACAGGATAGCGCCAGAGGGTTGCTACTGAACCGACGATCGTCCTCACCATACACCGCACCTTGCTGACAACTGGCTAACGCTAGCAAGGCTGGGGCGCTTGAAGCGTATCAGAACATACAGGGTTGAGGTTGGACTTTACAGGGATAACTCTATCAATTGTTTTTCAGGCTCAACCTCTTCTTGCTGGCTAGCCACATCAAGCCAACCTTGAACCGCATCTTCCAGCATCTCTAATAAATGCTCATGGTCTCCCCATGTGTGGCATCCTGGCAGGGCTGGTACAGAGCCGCACCACACGCCATCTTCTTGCCAGATGACTGCTTTAATTTTCATCATTCAACGCCCACAAGCGTCACTAAAGATCTTAACGTGTCACGCAATGCCTTCTAGATACCATCGCTAACACTGCGTCTCAAGCTCGACGCTGACCATACCCGCTAAAATGAGGTGAGATTCCCAAGCCGTAGAGTCCGCTATGACCGTGCGATCGTCCGTTGAGTTTTTAGATGCCTTTGATGTGGTGGTTGTGGGAGCCGGACATGCTGGCTGCGAAGCGGCACTGGCAACGGCACGGTTGGGCTGTCGGACGCTGCTGCTGACGTTAACGCTGGATAAAATCGCGTGGCAGCCGTGCAATCCTGCGGTGGGTGGTCCTGCCAAGTCGCAACTGGTGCATGAGGTGGATGCGCTGGGCGGCGAGATCGGCAAAATGGCAGACCGTACTTACCTGCAAAAGCGAGTCCTCAATGCCTCACGTGGTCCAGCGGTGTGGGCACTACGGGCACAAACAGACAAGCGCGAATATGCAACCGTCATGAAAACGATCGTGGAGAACCAGGCAAACCTGACGATCCGTGAAGGCATGGCAACGGATTTGGTCTTAGGTGAAAACGATGAAATTATCGGGGTAGAAACCTATTTCGGTGTGGCGTTTCAGTGCAAAGCGGTAGTGCTGACCACAGGTACGTTTCTGGGCGGCAAAATCTGGGTGGGCAACAAGTCTATGGCAGCCGGACGTGCCGGAGAATTTGCTGCGGTTGGCATGACTGAAACGTTGAATCGACTGGGCTTTGAAACGGGACGCTTGAAAACGGGCACACCTGCCAGGGTCGATCGTCGCTCCGTCGATTTCACCAACCTGGAACCCCAACCCGGTGATTCAGATATTCGCTGGTTTAGCTTCGATCCAGAGGCATGGGTCGATCGCGAACAAATGCCCTGCCACCTGACGCGCACGACGGCTGAGACCCATCGCATCATTCGTGAAAACCTCCATCTGTCGCCCGTTTATGGAGGTTGGGTGGATGCGAAAGGACCACGCTACTGCCCCAGTATTGAAGACAAAATTGTGCGCTTTGCCGATAAAGAAAGCCATCAAATTTTCATTGAGCCAGAAGGACGGGACACGCCAGAGCTTTACATTCAGGGTTTTTCAACGGGATTGCCAGAGTCGATTCAGTTGCAAATGCTACGATCGCTCCCTGGTCTAGAACACTGCGATATGCTGCGCCCCGCCTATGCAGTGGAATACGACTACCTTCCCGCCACGCAGTGCTACCCTACGCTGATGACTAAAAAGGTGAAGGGGCTGTTCTGTGCGGGACAAATCAACGGCACGACAGGCTACGAAGAAGCAGCAGCGCAAGGTATCGTGGCAGGTATCAACGCCGCTCGACTGGTGCAAAACCGCGAGATGATGATCTTTCCACGTGAGCAGAGCTATATTGGCACCTTGATTGACGACCTCTGCACCAAAGATTTGCGCGAACCGTATCGGGTGCTAACGTCGCGATCGGAATATCGCTTGCTGCTGCGATCGGACAACGCCGACCAACGCCTCACGCCACTAGGCAGGGAAATTGGGCTAATTGACGATCGCCGCTGGCACTTATTCACCCACAAACAAGACCGGATCGTTGCCGAAAAGGAACGCCTCCATGAAACGCGCGTCAAAGAGCACGATGATTTAGGCAAGCAAATTGCCGCCCATACCCAACAAGCCATCAAAGGATCGCTCACCTTAGCCGATTTACTAAGGAAGCCAGGGTTTCACTACGTCAATTTAGAACAGTTTGGGTTGGGCAACACCGAGTGCGATCGCGCCGAAAAAGAAGGTGCGGAAATTGATATTAAATACGCGGGTTATATCCAACGACAACAGCACCAAATTGACGCGATCGCCCGTCAAGAACATCGCAAACTGCCGTCTGATCTGGATTACAGCGCGATCAACACTCTCTCGAAAGAATCCCGTGAAAAACTTGCCAAGGTGCAACCGCTCACGATCGGTCAAGCGACACGCATTGGTGGTGTTAACCCAGCCGATGTCAATGCCTTGCTCGTTTACCTCGAAATCCAGGCACGTCAGCAGGCGGAAGTCGTTATCTCCTGACCATCTAGTAGTCCGTCAACTAAAATTTGACGGGCAAACCAAAGCTGGGAAAATTTGAAGGTGTGTTTTTTGAGGGTTTTCAACCCGTCAAAAAATTCTTGACAGAACACTAGACGCTTAATTTTGGCACGATCGCCCGTCCATCGTGGTCAAACAGATGAATTTTGTCAGCAGACATCGAGAGCCAGAGTTGCTCATCGAGACGAACAGGGCGATCGGGTTCAATCCGCGCTTGTAGCAGAGGCGCATCGGCACTAGCGCCGACAAGACTGACTGAGAGATAGGTTTCGCTGCCCAGTGCTTCGACCAGTTCTACCTGCACAGACAAGTTCTTGGGCGCAGCCGCACTAGCGTTGAGGTGTTCTGGACGAATGCCAAGCGTGAGCGTTTGCCCATCGTAAGGGTGAAGCACGGATGCCCAAACTTCTGGCAACGTCAGCCGGAACTGAGGATGGGTCAGCAGCAAGGGCGCTTTAAATTGCACAGGCAGGAAGTTCATTGGCGGTGAACCAATGAATTCGGCGACAAACCGATTGGCAGGACGATTGTACAACTCCAACGGGGAGGCGATTTGCTGAATTTGCCCAGCGTTCATGACGGCAATGCGATCGCCCATCGTCATCGCTTCCGTCTGATCATGAGTCACGTAAATCGTGGTCGTGCCCAACTGTCGCTGGAGCTTCACAATCTGCGATCGCGTCTCTGCCCGCAGTTTGGCATCCAGGTTCGACAGCGGCTCATCCATCAAAAACACTTGTGGATTACGCGCCATCGCTCGTCCTAGCGCGACTCGTTGCTTTTGCCCACCCGATAACTGTTTGGGCAGTCGATGCAGCAAGGGTTCGATTTGCAAAATCTGTGCGACGGCGCGTACCTGCTGATCGATCGATCGTTCCCGCACTGATCCAAACCGCAAGCCTTTCGGCAGTTTACGAGTCGTTTCAATCAAAAGATTCTCAGCCCAGATGGGGAGTGAGGAGTGAGGAGTGAGGAGTGAGAGTTTTGAGTTTTGAGTTTTGAGTTTTGAGTTCTGAGTTGGTTCTGGCTCCCGACTCTCGACTCCCGACTCCCGACTCCCGACTCCCTAATTTCGTCCGCCTTAGCCCAAACGCCAAATTCTCGTACACCGTCATATGTGGATACAGCGCGTAGTTTTGAAACACCATCGCGATGTCACGTTCTTTGGGGGGGAGGTCATTGACGAGGCGATCGCCCACGTAAACATTACCGCCAGTCAGTTCCTCAAGCCCCGCAATCAGACGCAGCAGCGTACTTTTGCCGCAGCCAGACGGACCAACCAGCACCATAAATTCGCCATCTGCAATGGTCAAATTAATGGCACGAAGGACACTGGTGGCGTGCGATCGACGTGCAGAGTCTTTGACAGTTACGTCGCTTTTGTCGATCGATGCTAACAACGGTTCTGCTGTAACCGTCGTCGGTGCTGGCTCACCCTTGCGACCAGAAAAGCTTTTATAAATGTTTTCAAGAACAACCTGTGCCACGACAGTCCCTATCTCTACACTCGATTAGCTTAGCGCTGATTAGCTAATGAACCTTATTCTGCTGTGGATCAAACATACGGCGTTTCAGTTGATGACAGATTTGCTCAGTGATCTCAAGTTCATATTGACCGCTGACTACGGTTCGAGTAGCTGAATCAATTGCTGAATGAGGTCGCGATCGGATAATGCCAGTAGTGCTTGTTGGCGATCGACCGTTAAATCGAGTGCATTGGCGACAAACCAGCCGAGTTGTCTGGGATTAGTCAGCGCAGCAATCCGCTCCGCATAGAAACTGTAATGGGGGATGCGTTGCTGATAGCCTGTGTCTTGTGCAGCATAGTCTGCAAAGCGTTGCTGTAGTTGAGCGATCGCATTACTATCAGCCGCAAAAAAGGGTGGCTCGTAAGATTCTACATTTGCCCACAGGAAACCGTTTCGGTCGAACGTTTGTCGCAACTGTACTAGCTGTAGACCGATCCCACCAATCTTGAAACTCTCTGTGGGATAACCACTGGAACTCATGCTTGAGAACTTGAAGAACGTACCGATTGACTGAGCTTCAAGCGCACTGCTAATCACCACTTCCCACATGGTATTGATGTCCTCAAGCATCTCTTCCAACTGACGATATTCAAGTTCAGCGAGCGGCAAACTCAGGCTAATCCCAGGAAAAAGCACTTCAGGGCGCTCCAGTAAACGGTATTCTCCCGCTATGAGTGGCTGAGAAATTTCTTGCGGTTGAGGATAATAAGCGATCGTGGGGCGGCTAGGGTCAAGCCACGGAAAGTCGGTTGGTGGAGTCACGTCTTCCAGGTTGGCAACGGACTGAAACTCAACAACGTAGGACGTAAGCGCTTGCTCTGTGGCAGTGCCATCGTTGTCGGTGGCTCCGGGTTCGTCATACCAGGCAAGGGCAGAGACGATCGCCCGATAAGCGCCGTTAGGCAGATCGAGCCAACCGTCTGCGTCGTAGTCAGGATCATCGACTTCAGCCGACGGGAGTTGGTAGCCGCCGTCCAAATAGAGACGATCGTGCTGTATATGCAGGCGAAACGCTTTGGAACAAGCGACATAGGTGTGTTCGCGCTCGGTTAGACCCTGATTGGTAAAACGAACCCTAAAGCTACCGTCAGAGCCAGTACCAACCCCAATGAGCCTGCCAGCAGCGAACTCCTTACTTACAGCAAAGTCGCTGTAGCACCAGCCAGAGGGATCTTCAGCACGATGAGCCAGATCGTCAGGATGGTAAAGAAACCAAGCGGCTTCGTCGGTTCCAACACCAATAGTTTTGTTGAGTGCGTTAGTCATACTAAATGTCTCCTTTTCTATACAGGTGTACAGGCTTTTCTTAACTTGGGATAAGATCCTCAAATCGGCTAGACTCCGGAACTACGTCATTTGGAAGTAGCGTTAATTTACGCTTTGTGCTGCTTCCATCCTCATCCACATACCACCAAAGAATGAAACGAATCTCGCTGATAGCTGCGTTTGTGATTGGTTTGTTCCTGGTGTTGGTGCCAGCTTATGTGCGGAGTGAGGTGCGATCGCCAAAGCCAACGATCGCGCAACAATCGCCTCTGTCCATAGCCGATACGGGCGCAGCAAGCGTAGCAGAGATCATGGCGAAGACGCGGCTAGTCGCAGAGGAGACTGAGGAAGAGTCGCCCAAACCTTCGTTTGAGCAAATCGTGAAGGGGACAAAACGGCTGAAGGGGTTGTTTACGCTCTACCGGGATGAAGCGGCTGGCAAGCTTTACGCTGAAATTCAGCCCGATCAACTGAACGTTAACTACCTGTGTACCGTCACGATGGAATCGGGGATTGGACAAGGCGGCATTTACGGTGGGCTGCCACTAGAAGATTTTCTGTTTAACTTCCGCCGGGTAGGCAACAAGCTTCAGTTTGTAGTGCCCAATGTGTTCTTTCGGACGCGTCCGGGTGATCCACTTCAGCGATCGGTCAAGCGATCGTTTAGTGACTCGGTGTTGCAGGCGCTGACGATTCGCAGTACTCATCCTACGCGCAAGAGTTTTCTTGTTGATCTCAGCCCCTTATTTCTCAGCGATTTGCCCGGATTGAGCCAGTTTCTAACCGATGTACTTGGCTCAACGTACAACCTGGATGCTAACAAGTCGTCGTTTGGTCCGGTACAGACCTTTCCGCTGAATGTGGAATTGGAATCAAACTATGGCTTTTCGGGTAACACAGAGGGGACACCACCGCCGTATCTTTCTGTGTTGCCCAACAGCAAAACGTTTAACTTACGGGTTCGCTACAGCCTGTCGCGCTTGCCCGTCAACCATCGCTACCGTCCTCGTCTAGCAGACGATCGCGTCGGTTATTTCATTACCGCGTACCAAGACCTTTCGGATGAGTCGCCAAACGACCCCTTTGTTCGCTACGTCCAGCGTTGGCATCTGCAAAAGAAAGACCCCAAGCTGCCTCTGTCGCCGCCCGAAAAACCGATTGTGTTTTGGATTGAAAACACAGTGCCGCTGGCATACCGCGATGCCGTGCGAGAGGGTGCGCTCATGTGGAATAAAGCCTTTGAGCAGGCGGGTTTTAAGGACGCGATCCAGGTGCGTCAGATGCCCGATGATGCCAAGTGGGATCCGGCAGATGTGCGCTACAACACGATCCGCTGGCTCAGCTCCTTTGATGCAGGGTTTCTCGGTCTCGGACCCTCGCGGGTCAATCCGCTGACGGGTGAGATTTTGGATGCCGATATTTTGATTGACGGCAGCTTCGCACGGTATGCCAAGCAGCAATATCAAAGCCTCACGCAGTCGCAGCAACTGCGATCAATGCCAGCTTTAATGAAGCTTACAGGCAATTCTAAGCTCTGCGGCTATGGCATAGACGCTCACTTCTTGAAGCAGTCAATGCCCGCAACCCCAGCGATCAGTTCACGTCGATCGCTAAAACTGTTGGGGAACTACGACCTGTGCTACGGCATGGAAGCCTCACGTCAACTTGCGATTGGTGCGATGTCCCTATCCATGCTGCACAACGTCAAACCGGGCAGCGCGGAGATGAAGCAATTTGTGCAATCCTTTCTGCGATCGCTGATTGCTCATGAAGTGGGGCATACGTTAGGGTTACGCCACAATTTTCGGGGCAGTACCATGCTATCGCCTGCCGAACTCAACAAGGCAGACATCACTCACCAAAGAGGCTTGGTGTCATCGGTCATGGACTATAGCGCCGTGAATCTAGCACCCCAGGGTACGACCCAGGGCGATTATTTCACGCAGACAATCGGTCCTTACGATGAATGGGCGATCGCCTATGGCTACACGCCGATCGATGCTCTGGCACCCCAAGCAGAAACCCGCCTTCTAGAGAAAATTGCCGGACGTGCTCCCGAACCTGACCTCGCCTATGCGACCGATGAAGATCTTGATGCTGGACTCGACCCACTGACCAATCCGTTTGACCTCAGCGGCGACTTGCTGACTTACGCACCGTGGCAAATGGAAAACGCCCAAAAAATGTGGCAACAGCTCGATCAACGTTCACCCCTTGCAGGCGAGAGCTTCAGCGATGTACGGCGGAAGTTCGATGAAATTTACAACTATTACTTCCAGTACGCCAGTTTGTTGACCCAGTATGTTGGTGGGCAGTCGTTTAATCGCTTTAAAGGTGGCGATGTGGTCGGACGGCTCCCCTTTGAGCCAGTATCTGCTGACAAGCAGCGTCAAGCGCTGACGCTGCTGCAAACGCACGTCTTCGATGCCAATAAGTTTCGCTTTTCTCCCGCCTTTTTGAATAAACTGGCTCCCTCGCGCTGGAGCCATTGGGGTGAAGAGCCACAGCTTTTCGCACTCGATTATCCGATTCACGATCGCATCCTGCTGCTGCAATCCGTCGTGCTCAATGACCTACTCAGCGCCGATCGTCTGTCACGGCTGCGCGATGCTGACCTTAAAACGCAAACCGGACAAACGTTTGCTCTGCCGGAACTATTCGATACCCTGCAAACCACGATTTGGCGTGAGGTCGTCAAACCAGAGGGAAAACTACAGCTTTCCAGCCTGCGCCGGGGGCTACAGCGTGAATACTTGAAAGCACTGACGGCAATGGTGTTGCGCACCTCAAACGCACCTGACGATGCTCGCACCCTGGCATGGTATGAACTAAAACAGCTTGCCAATGCCCTCGATCGCGTCCTCAAGCGGCAAGGCAGAGAGGCAGACACCGAGACGAGGGCACACCTGGAAGAGACGCGCGATCGCATTGCCAAAACCCTGGATGCCAAACTGCAAACGCAGTGAGTAGGATAGAAGTGATTAGGATAAAACGACCACTGCACCCTGGAAGCCTGAATGCGCGATTTTCTTAAAAATACCCTCGCTACTGTTTTGGGCTTGTTGATCTTCCTGGGCGTTAGCGTTAGCGGGCTGTTGGCGATTATCATTGCGATCGCGGCAAGCGATACGGGTCCCCAGGTAAAAGATAAGTCTGTATTGGTGTTTGATCTCGGTACGAACATTACGGACGCGAAGCGCAGTTCTAGCACCAGTCAGGCATTAGGAAACGCTTTATCAGGCAACGCCACCACTGAAACAATTAGCCTCCGTGCCGTGTTAGATGCCATTCACGAGGCAACCCGCGATCCCAAGATCGTTGGGATTTATCTGCATGGCGACGAAGAAAGCGCTGGTGGGGCAGGGTTTGCCACCCTCAAAGAAGTCCGCGAGGCATTACAGCGCTTCCGCGACTCTGGCAAGAAAATCATGGCGTATGACGTTGCCTGGCGCGAGCGGGAGTATTATCTGGGGTCGGTTGCGAACACGATCGTCCTGAACCCCATTGGCTCGTTTGACCTCAATGGGCTGAGTTCCGAGACGATGTTTTACGCTGGCGCGCTAAAAAAATTCGGCATTGGCGTTCAGGTGACGCGAGTCGGCAAGTATAAGTCTGCTGTAGAGCCATTCTTGCTGACGAAGCGCAGTCCCGAAAACCGCGAACAGACCCAACAATTGCTCAACGATCTGTGGAATGAGTTTCTGACAGCAGCAGGCAAAGACCGCAAACTCACCGTGCAGCAGTTACAAACCATTGCTGACAGCCAAGGCACATTGGTTGCAGCCGATGCCCTCAAGAGCCGTTTGGTGGACAAGCTGTCATACCTGGATGAAGTGGTCGCAGACTGGAAGCAGTTGGCTGGCAGCGATGACAAAACCAAATCGTTTCGGCAAGTCAGCCTGAAAGCGTATGCCAAAATTGCCGAAGACAAGCTGGATAGCGACACGAAAAATCAGGTTGCCGTGGTGTACGCAGAAGGCAACATCGTGAGTGGTCAGGGTGGCGTTGGGGAAGTGGGGGGCGATCGCCTTGCTAAACAGCTTCGCCAACTCCGCCAGGATAACGACGTGAAAGCGGTTGTGCTGCGGGTCAACAGTCCCGGCGGCAGCGTGACTGCCTCAGAGGTGATTCAGCGAGAAGTCGTTCTGACTCGTAAAGCGAAGCCACTGGTGGTCTCAATGGGGTCAGTGGCAGCATCGGGTGGCTACTGGATTTCAACCAGCAGCGATCGCATTTTTGCTGAACCCAATACCATCACAGGCTCGATCGGTGTATTCGGCATTCAACCCAATTTTCAAGCGATCGCCAACGCCAACGGGATCACCTGGGATGCGGTCAAGACTGGACGCTACGCCGATAGCCAAACCACATCTCGACCCAAAAATCCGCAAGAACTGGCACTCCTGCAAAAAAATGTCGATCAAATTTACGACCAGTTTCTTACCAAAGTTGCCGATTCGCGCAAGCTGCCCAAAGCCAAAGTGGCTGAAATCGCACAAGGTCGGGTCTGGTCTGGACTCAAAGCTAAACAGCTTGGCTTGGTCGATGAATTAGGTGGCATGGAAGCAGCCATTCAAGATGCCGCCAAACGTGCCAACTTAGGTACGAACTGGCAGATTGAAGAATACCCCAAAACCCGCAGCTTTCCAGAACGATTCTTTGAGCAACTGGGGAACGAGGCGGCGGCTCGGTTCGCTCAAAGCGCTGCGCCCCCCGATCCACTCTCAACTCAAGTAGAAAAACTCCAGTCAGATCTCGCCGCACTCAAAGCGATGAACGACCCGCTAGGAGTCTATGTGCGTCTACCATTCAACTTTAGGATTGATTGAGGATTGACGGGAGATGCTTAGACATCGTTACCTTTTATAGGGACATTACATGTAACATCCCTACAAAAGGGACGGTAGCACTAAGGTCATTCTTGAATAATTCTGCGCCGACTCCAGGATTGATGAGTTAAACTAGGCAGAAGCGCTGCGAGAACCTCTCACAGTCGCTGCTAGCTTCGTGAAGTTTTAACTTCGTGGGAAGTGGGTTACGCCCACTTTTTTTATTGGTACTCATGGCTCATCCGCTCGTTCCACAAATCATTGAGCTGGCTCATCCACTGGCAGATGCTCTCGGTTTGCAGGTCGTTGGGGCAGTTTTTCACACCAACCAACAGCCGCCAGTGTTACGCATTGACATCTATCATCCTGAGCGAGATATATGTCTGGAGGATTGTGAACAAATGAGTCGGGTACTAGAGTCAACGCTCGATGCCACGACGATGCTTCCGGATAATTATGTTCTAGAGGTCTCTAGCCCTGGCATCTCTCGTTCGCTCACGACCGATCGCGAATTTGTTTCCTTCAAAGGTTTTCCCATCATTGTGACCACCGCTGAACCCTACGCCGGACAGCAAGAATGGACGGGACGGCTCACCCGACGGGATGAGAGCACCCTTCACCTGAACCAAAAAGGACGGGCGATCGCCATCCCTCGCGCACTCATCACCAAGGTTCAACTGAGCGACAGCGATGAACCGGATTAGCCTCTGACGCTTCGAGGCATGACGATCAAGTCTTAAACTCTCATTTCTCCCCAAACCCTGTTTCAGGCGTGATCTGCCGCTTCATCTTTTCCCCTTACACTTACGGAGGCTTCCCCAATGTCAATGGTCACTCTACCCGGACTCAGAGACATGATCGATAGCATCAGCCGGGAGCGAAACTTGCCCAAGCTGTCAGTACAGGCAGCGCTTCGAGAAGCCTTACTTAAAGGCTACGAGCGCTACCGCCGCACTCAGCGGATCGATAACCCCAACTTCGATGAAGAGTACTTTGCCAACTTTGAAGTCGAACTTGATGTCGAAGAAGAAGGCTTTCGAGTGCTGGCAGCCAAGACGATCGTGGAAGACGTTGAAAACTCTGACCATCAGATTTCGCTGCAAGAAGTGCAGGAAGTGGCGGCTGAGGCACAACCTGGCGATACCGTTGTACTGGATGTCACGCCCGATCAAGGCGATTTTGGTCGCATGGCGGCCATTCAAACCAAGCAAGTGCTTGCCCAAAAATTACGCGATCAGCAGCGTAAGCTGGTGCAAGAAGAATTTCAGGATCTTGAAGGCACTGTCCTTCAGGCAAGAGTGCTGCGCTTTGAACGGCAGTCCGTCATCATGGCGGTCAACAGCGGCTTTGGGCAACCAGAGGTCGAAGCTGAACTGCTAAAGCGCGACCAGTTGCCTAATGACAACTATCGGGCAAACGCAACGTTCAAGGTCTACCTAAAAAAGGTCTCTGAGGGCGCACACCGAGGACCTCAACTGCTGGTATCACGTGCAGATGCTGGTTTGGTGGTCTATCTGTTTGCAAACGAAGTCCCCGAAATTGAAGATGAAATCGTTCGCATTGTCGCCGTTGCCCGCGAAGCTAATCCACCGTCTCGCTTTGTGGGACCGCGCACGAAAATTGCCGTTGACACTGTTGAGCGGGATGTCGATCCAGTGGGAGCCTGCATTGGAGCGAGAGGCTCGCGGATTCAGGTCGTGGTGAATGAGCTACGCGGTGAAAAAATTGATGTCATCCGCTGGTCACCCGATCCCTCCACCTACATTTCCAATGCGCTGAGTCCTGCTCGGGTCGATGAAGTGCGGCTGGCTGACCCTGAAGGACGGCAAACGCATGTGTTGGTGCCCAATGACCAGCTTAGTCTGGCGATCGGCAAAGAAGGGCAAAATGTGCGGCTGGCTGCCCGGCTCACGGGTTGGAAAATTGATATCAAGGACTCTGCGAAGTATGACTATGACGCAGAAAACCAGAAGATTGCTACAGCCTTAGAGTCGCGTCGTCGGCTACAGCCCGTGGAGTCTGACGACTATGATGATTACGATGACGAAGACGAAGAGCAACAAGAAGCGGGCAGCGATGCTTACGTCGCTCCTGAAATCACTGCTGACGATGATTCAGGCGAGGAGGTAGCAGGCGCGACAGCGGATGGCTCTGGCGTTGAATCGAATGATGCGCTCGAGCGTCCTTAAAGTAGTGGCTTATGCAACCAAACTATCGACGCTGTGTGAGCTGCCGCAAAGTTGCCCTCAAGCAGGAGTTCTGGCGAGTTGTGCGGGTGCATTCGGATGTAGGGCAGTCCACTCCAGTAGTGCAGTTGGACAGTGGCATGGGGCGATCGGTCTATCTCTGTCCACACGCAACATGCCTACAATCGGCACAGAAAAAAAACCGCTTGGGGCGAGCACTCAAAGCAGCCGTAGCCGATCACCTGTACAAAACCCTCTGGCAGCGGTTGTCGGACGAAGCGATGGTGCAGCCAGACTCAAGCGTGCAAGCACCTTAAACGTCGCGATCGTCAGCGCTGGCAAGCGCTAAGGCTAAAAACAGTTAAACCCCTGACACCTGAACAGTGTAGGATATTGACTTTGCTGGCAAAAGATAACTTTGCACAACGATGGCGTTCACAATGGCATGTATTGGCTACACTAATAGCTGCAATGCCGCACATTTGAGAGGGTGACAGTACACTTTGATTGGTTGTGAGCTAACGAAACTCCGAAGCTTGAGTCTCTTTGCGCCTGACGAGCGGGGTGGTTCTTGCAAGCGAAATATTGCAGCCTTGCGTGTCATCGATCTTTACCGTCCAGTGATGCAGGTTTATGTGGCGATCGCTGCGGTTGTTTTGGTTGGTGACCAACGGCTTTCTTCATACGTGGAGGCAAAGAAGAGTCAGGCGATTTGAGCGGCTATCCTCTGGTCGAAACCGACCACATGCGCACAGCGCCTAATCTTGAACTACGCCTTGCGGCAGTTTTTACAAAGGTAAGTTAGTGTGAGGATGGTATGCTGCGCCAGCTGCAAGCTTTGAAGGAAACCTAAAACTGAAACTAAGTCAGTACAGTCATATTTGTGCAAAATTAGAAGAGAGACCTCTTTGCGAACCGTGGGCATCGCCCATCGACGTTGAGACTGTTGTAATGAAAAGCTAGAGTCACCCCCGACCGGAATCAGTAAGTCTTTAGTTCCCAGTGTGGAAATAAGTTCAATTTGAATCCAATGTCGTTTTAGTCAAAGCAGCAGGCAATTATGTGAAACCAGGATAGGTAGCGAGGGCAGAGTGGATGAATAATGGCAAAGTCAGAATTTACGAGTTATCAAGGGAATTGAATTTGGACAATAAGGATTTATTAGCCGTTTGCGAACAGTTGAACATTTCAGTAAAAAGCCACAGCAGCACTATTACTGATACTGAAGCTGAGCTAATTCGTACGGCTGCCGAGAAATATATAGCCAATCACCCCTCTCCTGCTAAATCTGCCCCGTCTCGTAATGGGGCTAACGCTCAAACGGCAGAGGCAAAGATGAAAACTGCTGCTCCGGTTCAAAAAAAGCAGCAAATTCTTGAAATCCGTAAGCCAGTCATTCGTCAAGCGCCAAGTCCAGAGCCGCCTCACTCTCCCCAAACCAGCCCCCCTCAGACCGCTGCGACCGAGCCAGCTCTAACGTCGGCTACAGTAGCACCTACTAAACCATCGGCACCAAGCCGTCCGGCTCACCCAGCCGCTGCAACGGCACAGGCAGCGGCTCTTGTTAGCCCTGAAATGCCAACGCCGCTGCCAGAGCCATTGCCCGACGATCGCCCAGATGAAGCGGATACGCCAGTTAGTGCGCGTGAGGACCTGGTAACACCGAGTGCTCTCGTAGCCGATCCAACTCCTCCTGCAAGAGACACAACCCCTGCAAGGGCACAGCCCCTGCAAGAG
>JACMKO010000458.1 GCA_014380065.1 Leptolyngbya sp. ES-bin-22
CTGCGTTATTTTTTATATGCATAAACCTTTGTGAGTATGGGCTTTAAGGGCGATCGCCTCACCTTACTTCAAGTAATTTTGAGATGGTCTTGACAAGTAAACTTCTCTGACGCTATCTTGAACAAGCATTCAATTTGAATGAACGCTCAAGAAAAATTACCTGCCTCCAAATAACACTCATGAGTGAACTGATTTTGTATGGATTCCCAGTTAGCCCTTATGTGCGATCGGCGCGCATTGCTTTGATTGAGAAAGGGGTTGATTACCACTACAACGAAATTGGGCTTGACCATCTTGCCACTGACGAATACGCCAGGCTCAATCCCTTTCGCAAGATGCCTGTCTTGCAACAAGAAAATTTTGTGCTTTACGAAACCCCGGCAATCTTGGGCTACATTGACGAGGCGTTTGACGGAGCTTCTTTGCAGCCTGCTGACCCCAAAGCACGAGCGCAAATGCGGAAGTGGATTGGCATTTCCAGCAGCTATCTCTATCCAGTCGGGGTCATGCAACTGTTCCTGCAACGGATTATGTTTCCAATTATGGGCAATGAACCGGATGAAACGGTTGTGGAACACTCAGCGAACGCGATCGCACAATATCTGGATGTCATTGAGCAGGAGCTTGTAGATACATTTCTCATTGGCAATGCATTGAGCTTGGCAGACATCATCACTGGGGCGATGATCGATTACGTCAACATGACGAAAGAAGGATCGGCGTTGATTCATGCACGACCTAAAACTGCGGCGTGGCTAAGTCGTTTGAGTCAGCGAGAGAGCTTTAAACAAAGCTTGGCGGGTCTGCTCGAAGGCAAGAAACAACGTTAAACAACATTGGCGTTAGAGGAAACTTACCATGCAATATCGCTTGCTAGGACGTACTGGGCTTTACGTCTCCGAAATTTGTCTCGGCACGATGACCTTTGGTGGCGATGGATTTTGGAAAGTGGTTGGGGATCTGGGTGTTGAAGCCGCTGCTGAACAAATCAAACTGGCGTTTGACAGTGGTGTGAATTTCATTGACACTGCCAATATCTATTCCAATGGGCAGTCTGAAGAGATTGTAGGTGAAGTGTTACATCGGCTCTCGTTGCCTCGCGAGGAGTTGGTGATTGCCACGAAAGTCCGCGAACGCTTGGGTTCTGCTCCCAATCAGGTGGGCTTAACACGGCACCACATTCTGCACGCACTCGATCGCAGCCTACAACGACTGAAGCTCGACTATATCGATCTGTATCAGGTGCATGGCTTCGATCCAGTCACCCCGTTGGAAGAAACGCTCAGCGCGCTTGATGATGCCATTGCCGCTGGTAAAGTGCGCTATGTCGGTTTGTGCAACTTCTCGGCGTGGCAAATTATGAAGGCGCTGGCGATCGCTGAGAAACATCAGTGGCATCGCTTTGAATCGGTGCAAGCCTACTATTCGTTGGCGGGTCGTGATCTAGAGCGCGAGATCATGCCGCTGGCTCAAGATCAGCAGTTGGGCATTTTACCCTGGAGTCCGTTGGCAGGTGGGCTACTGAGCGGTAAGTTTGAACGAGAGAAAGAGCATCCTGCGGGTGCAAGACGCAGCACATTTGACTTTCCGCCCGTTGATTTAGAACGAACGTTCAAGATTATTGAGGTGTTGAAGCCGATTGCTCAGGGCCACAGTTGCTCCGTAGCGCGTATTGCTCTGGCATGGCTCCTCAGCCGTAAAGAGGTGACGAGCGTAATCATTGGTGCCAAATCTGTAGAGCAGTTGCAAGATAACTTGCTGGCGACTGACTTAGCGCTTGCAGCAGATGAACTCTCTGCCATTGATGCGGCCAGTCAGCTACCCGTCGAGTATCCTCAATGGATGCTGGAGTTCCAAACGAAAGAGCGAGCGCCAGGGGGAAGTCGCTTTGGTTCATGATTTTGTGATGCCACTTCCCTGTACAAGAGTTTTGCCATCAGTCAACCTCAGCTTTACGGCTAAGCCTTTAGCCGTCACGTTCGAGCGCACCACCTGATGCCTGTCGCCAGCCAGTTTTGATTGACCCATTATTGCCTAAAGGCACTGA
Source organism: Leptolyngbya sp. ES-bin-22 (assembly GCA_014380065.1). Taxonomy (GTDB): domain Bacteria; phylum Cyanobacteriota; class Cyanobacteriia; order Leptolyngbyales; family Leptolyngbyaceae; genus Stenomitos. The sequence continues at coordinate 2,048 of JACMKO010000458.1, forward strand.
AACCTATGAGCTTGAACACATTAGAAAACCAGCATGTTGTGATTGTTGGTGGCAGCAGCGGCATTGGACTGGCAACCGGACACCTTGTCAGGCAGTTGGGCGCAGCCGTAACCCTGATTAGCCGGGATGCCGAGAAACTACATCAGGCTGCCAAGCAACTGGGTGGGGTGCAGACTGCGATCGCTGACTTTGCCGACGAAACCGCCATTAGTGCAGCCTTTGCAGACCTGCCACCGATTGATCATGTGTACGTAGCAGCGGGGAGCTTTGTGGGGGGCAATATCCTAGAAGGCAACATGGCTGATTTCCGGCAGGCGATCGATACCCGCGTCTGGGGATCGGTGCATGTGGTGCGGGCAGCAGTACCCAAAATGAATGGCACTGGATCGTTGACGTTTACGGGGGGGCTATCTACCGATCGCCCAGTCGCAGGGGCTTGGGCAACGGCTGTTGCGACTGCCGCTGCTGAACAGTTAGCACGAGCATTGGCACTTGAATTAGCTCCTATCCGAGTCAACGCAGTTTCTCCGGGCTGGACTGATACCCCCATGTGGGATGATATTTTTGGCGAGGAAAAGCAGCATGTATTTAGTGGGGTCGCCACTCAAGTTCTAGCTAAGCGCCTCTCCACAGCGGCAGAAGTTGCCCAGGCGGTAATTTTTCTGATGAACAGTGGAACAGTTACAGGGGAGGTGATTCATGTTGACAGCGGACATCGCCTCGTTTGATTCCTGAGTTCCCATTCACTCCAATCAGTTTGTCGTGAGGTCTAACGGTGAAGTTGTGCGGCGGCAGATAACCTCGAACACCCACCGATAACCTCTGTACCGTCCGCACCAACGCATGTTGGGGTGTGATCGCTACACAGCCTCAAATACTAACGACTTTTTGCATAACGTGCCAAGAATGTTTCTACAGCATTAGTGATGACATTCTCAATATCGCTGTCACTAATTTTCAAATCCATGATTAGAAATCGAGGCCAGAAGATAATGTCATTGATCATGCCAAGGAACTGGCGGCTTGCCAGTGAGATGTCTTCGATGACTAACGTGCCAATAACAACCTGCGCATGCAAATAGGCATGAAGACGTTTGAGAAATGGTTCCTTACCCCGATGGTAAAGTTCATTTCCTAGCTCTGGAAATCGGGAAGCCTCTGCAATAACGACACGAAACAACGGCTGAATATTTGGGCTGGTAAGGAGTTGAGCATACTCTTGACCAATTTGGAGCAACGCCGATGGCGGTGGCAGATCGGGTGATACAGGCGTGGAACTGATCAGATCAGTTCTCCACACCTGTGCCATAATGCCACCAAATAAATCGGCTTTGCTAGAGAAATGCTTATATAGTGTGGCGGTCGAAACTTTTGCTTGTTGCGCCACATAATCGATTGTGGTGCGATCATAGCCAAACTCCGAAAAAGCAACCAGAGCCGCTTTTAGAATAGATTCTTGCTTTTGTCGAGTAATCTCAGCTCGATATGCTTCCAGCCCCATAGTAAAGCGGTAGTTTTAATTTACTTATGATTATCTCATAACCCTTCCTGTCTCAATCTATTTAGGATATGGTAAAACGAGTGTTGTAGTTTAGAGAGCGCATTAAACCATGTTGCACAAATGCCTAATAGTTGGACTGATGGCATTGACCACCGCTCCTGGATGGGCGATCGCTCAGTCTGTTGATTCGACCAGTCAACGCTCAGGTGAACGGGCTGCTCCGCTTGACTTCAAAGGACGTTATCTCGTTTCAATCTCCGATGCAGATATGTTGGCATCGGCATATGTCAATGGGCGGCTCGGTGCGCGTGAAGGACAAGACACAGTCAACGTTGTTCCTTTGACAGGGCACGCAAGGGATTTTCGTGCTTATGAGACGACGGCGAGTAATTCGGTTGCAGGGCCACCAACGGCTGTAGCGGTTACGCCTGATGGTCGCTATGCACTGGTTGTTGAAACCTTTAGACCGCGCCCCGCAGGGAATGAGCAAACTCAAACCTTTGCTGACCTCACGCAAGGGAATCGCCTGACGGTGATCGACTTAAGTGATCCGACTCGTCCTAGCTCAGCGCAGGAGGTGGTACTCGCAGAGCGTCCCACTTCTGTCAGCATCAATCATACTGGCTCTTTGATTTCAGTGACTTTTCACCCTAGCGGGGCAGGCACAACGACTCCCTTGGCGTTGATTCCGTTTGAAAATGGACGATTGGGACAACCCACCTATCCTGCTGTTCCTCGAATACCACAGGGAGATGAACTTGTTCATGCAGAATGGCACCCAACTCAAGATGTGTTGGCACTAGTTAACAACACAGGGGCAGAAGTTTCTTTTGTACAAGTGATGCGTCAAAGTACAAATTTTGAGCTTCAGCCCAGCGGTAATGTTGTACAGGTTGAGAAATTTCCATTTATGGCTCGCTTCACAGCCGATGGTCGGCATGTGGTCGTCAACAATCTCTTTTGGGGTGCAGATGTAGAAGGAACTTGGAGCGAAGCCCCTCGCGGCAGCGTGGTTAGTATTCGACTCGCAGCCGGAACTCAGGCAGATGGTTCACCCCGCCATGCACTTGTTTCGCGGGCAATGACAGGGGTTAGCCCAGAAGGATTAGCACTCAGCCCTAATGGTCGATATGTGGTGACAACTAATCTGGAACGTAGCTACTTACCCTATGACGACGATCGCATTACTTGGTTCTCATCGGTGAGTTTGATTACGCTTGACCCACAGACGGGGCAGTTAAATCATGTGGCGGATTATCCGTTTGATGGCATTTTGCCAGAAGCCGCTGCGTTTGATGCTTCTAGCCAGTATTTGGCGGTTGCAAACTATGACCACTTTGACGATCGTGTTCAGGGTGGGTCGATCGACTTTTGGCGCATCGCGTCAGATCCGCTAAACCCTCAGCCCATGCTGGTAAAAACTCGTTACTCAATTCCTGCGACGCGGGGCATACACTCAATGGTGTTGGTGCCATAGGTGGTACGCCGTCATGCTTAGTCTTATTATCGCTGAGACTGTTGACCCAAAGATTAAGCAGCCCAACGGCTCAAATCAGCGGCGGCAGACAGACTTGAATTCAGCGCCAGGATCTCTCAATCGTCCGCGGCACTTGAATTGTTGGGCGACTACAGAACGCTAGTGTGATGACAACAACGCAACAAATTCTGCTGCTTTTAGA
>JACMKO010000459.1 GCA_014380065.1 Leptolyngbya sp. ES-bin-22
CTGTTTAGCGATCGCAGTCATCAGGCAGCCTTGCGCTGGCTGGATGCAACGTTTGGCAGAACCCATGAAAGTAATTATGTCGATTTGACAAGTCAACGCTATCGCGACCGTCGTATGGGGTGGTATGGTTTACATCTGCTGGGCTGGCTGCTGGGATTAGCGGCACTCGCTCCACTCATGACAGTCTCCAACGAATCAACCGTCAGCATTGCTGCGATTCGGCGTTGGGCAGGCTTGCTCTTAGCACCTCTGGCAGCCGTAGTAGGACTGGTGCTGCTGAGTCAGAACACCAGAATTGAAGATTTGGGCGGAGTGCAAGTAGGTGGAGCGGTTGGAGTCTGGTTTTTGATTGCAGGCTTAACCTGGCTAGGAGTGCTTGCCCATCTGCAGCGTCCGACCCTTCGTACTGTTGGGTTAGGGATTGCGCTGTTTGTCATCCTCTGGGTTGCTTTTGGTGCAATGGCTCAGGTGGTCTGGCTTCAGTGGTGGCTGATTCCGATTCGGTTGAGATTGTGGTTACCGATAGCGATCGCTTGTCTTCCCTGGTTTCTGGCATCGGGAATCGTGCAGCAGAATATTGGCGTTGGCAAACGCATCCTTTGGTGGCTGGGACAAAGTGTCATTCTGATCGGTGGCTTCGTGCTGACGCTTAACTTCCTGCCCCAGTTGAGCTTCATGTTCCTGCTCCTACCGCTATTTCCACCGTTAATGGGAATTCTGTCTCTGGTTGCAGGTTTGACCAATCGAGCATGGGTGTATGCGATCAGTTCTGCTCTATTTTTCGGTTGGTTACTGGCAGCAGGTTTTCCCTTGTCCGCTTAACCCGTGAACCATGAAATTCCCTCTTGGGAATCAGCCTCTCTTGCAAAGATTTGGCTACAGTGAGGAAGTCGGTTCTATCTAAGCAATGCGGTTTCTAGCGGTTTTTGTTCTTCTGCCCCTTTTGCAAGGCTGTGTCTACAGTCAGCCTCCCATCTCAATGAGTGATTCACCTGTCCCTGCTTGTTCTGGACTCTCAACAACCAGTGTTGATTCAACTTCTGGTCGTTTGCAGATGGTTGAATCGAATAAGGGATATATTCCCCGCCGCTCTGCGGCGAAGCTTTGGGGCTTGCAATCCAAATCTGGATTTGGGAGCAAAACGTCTTCCATACCCCGTCTGCTTGCAGCGGGGTTCTTGATTTCAAATTGAGTGACTACCAATGGCAGCATCGGACTGTGCTGATCTTCGCGCCTTCAAAGCGTATACCTGTTTACCAACAACAAGTACAAATGTGGCAAGCGGATCGAGCCAATGTAAACGAGCGCGACCTCAAGTTGGTGGAAGTGTTGGGAACAGGAGAGAGTCGAGTTGATGGGAAATTCCTCAGCGCAGCATCAGTAGAGAGGCTCAGACAACAATTTGGTGTCCCCGTTGAGGAGTTTGCGGTGATTTTAATTGGTAAAGATGGGACAGAAAAACAACGGAGTCAAACTCCTGTTGATGTGGCTGTGCTATTTCGTACGATTGACGCGATGCCAATGCGTCAGCAAGAAATGCGCTCCCGACAGTAACCTAACGGAAGGATGACGCTCATGCGATCGCTGCAACTACACTCTGGACAAACCGTTCCTGTGCTTGGCATGGGCACCTGGAGAATGGGCGAGAATTCCAGCAATCGACAGACTGAAATTAATGCCTTGCGTCACGGCTTGGATCTGGGACTCTCTTTGATTGATACTGCCGAAATGTATGGAGAAGGTGGAGCCGAAGAGGTGATTGCCCCGGCGATCGCTAATCGCCGTTCTGAAGTCTTTTTGGTCAGCAAAGTCTACCCGCATAACGCCTCTAAAAAAGGAGCAATTGCCGCCTGTGAACGCAGTCTCAAACGGCTGCAAACGGACTACCTGGATCTCTACCTGCTGCATTGGCGTGGTTCTGTGCCTCTAGCAGAGACATTGGACGCTTTTCAAACCCTTCGGCAGGCGGGAAAAATCTGCAGCTATGGGGTGAGTAATTTTGATACTGAAGATATGCAGGAAGCAATCCATTTGAAGGGTGGGAACACGATTGCCACAAATCAGGTACTCTACAACCTGATGCGACGGGGAATTGAGTTGAACTTGTTACCCTGGTGTCGGCAGCAAGGGATTCCGATTATGGCGTATTCCCCCATTGAGCAAGGACGGTTGCTGAACAATCAGACGCTCAAGGCGGTCGCTCAAAATCGTGGAGTGACAGCGGCTCAGGTTGCGATCGCCTGGTTATTACATCAAAAAGATGTAATCGTAATTCCCAAGTCCAGCCGCATTGAGCATGTAGAGCAAAACCGCGCTGCCCTGGATTTGAAATTGACTGCTGAAGAACTGGCAGCCCTGAATGCTGCTTTTCCACCACCCACTAAACCTGTTCCACTAGAAATGTTGTGATGCTTCAACGACCCTAGTGTTAATGCCTATCTGGTTGTAGCTACGTTAGCTTAGACACAACCGTTTGTGAATGGGCGTATTTCAGCAGCTCATGACCCCCCAAACTCGGCGCACTTTTTTAGCCACAAGTTTCGCGATCGCAGGCGGCATTGTCGGCAGTCATGCCCTCAGAGAGAACTCGACGGGTGGTTCTGCCAACTCCGCTCAAACTCCGCCCTCCGGTTCTATGCCAGAGCGGGAATTGGGACAGACCGGCATCAAGGTTCTGACTCTGGGATTAGGGGGTGCTGGTCAAACGCCGCTATCACGGCAGAACTTGGAGGCTGCTGCCGTTTCCATAGTTGAACGAGCCTTGGCGTTGGGCATTCGCTACTTTGATACCGCCGTCAATTACGGTCCCAGTGAAGACTACTTGGGCAAAGTGTTACCCGCTCATCGTCAGCGGATTTTTCTTGCCAGCAAAACCGATGCTCGCGATCGCGATGGTGCTTGGCGAGACTTGGAGCGATTGCTCAAGCGCCTTAAGACTGATTACTTAAACCTGTGGCAACTGCATCATGTCTCGTTCACCCAAGAACTCGACACCATTTTGAGTAAAGCGGGAGCCATCCATGCGTTGGAAGAGGCAAAGAGACAGAAGCTTGTGCGGTTTGGCAGCACTACCGGACATCATGACCCTGCGGTGATTGCCGCTGGGTTGGGACGCTATCCCTTCGATATCATCCTGGTTGCTTTTAATGCGGCTGACAAACATCATCCCCGTCCGTTTGCTTCAACCGTTCTACCTGTAGCTGGGGCACGTCGGGTCGGAGTCGTGGCGATGAAGGTGCCCGCTTATGGACGGCTATTTAACTCTGGGGCATTAGCGGGAATGCATCAGGCAATGGGCTACACCTTGTCGCTACCAGGCGTGCATTGCTGTGTCATTGCGGCTGCAACGGTGGCTCAACTGGAACACAATGTCACCGTTGCCCGTGCCTTTAAGCCATTGGTGAAATCTGAAATGGCAGCGATCGAGCAACGCACTGCAACGACTTGGCAGGAAAACATCTTCTTTCGGAGTTGGACGTAAGCTCTAACCTCACCACGGCAGCACTTCACCATTGGCGTGCCAGAAGGTGCCTGTGTTCTCCAGCGTTAACTGGTCAATCCGAGCCAGTAATCCCTTAACAGACTCCTCTGGCGTAATGCCATTTGCTATAAAGTTTGTCATACGAGTTTGCACTAAACCGGGATGGAGAATTGCCACGGCAATCCCGCGCGGTTTCAGATCGTGAGCCAATGATTTACCCGCCATCGACAATGCCACCTTCGACATGCGGTAGCCGTAGGAACTGCCAGAAGTATTGTCGGCGATCGACCCCATCCGACTAGTCATTAGCACAATTTTAGAGCCTGATTTGAGATTGGGCAGAAGTGCATGAGTCATCCGTAAAGCACCCAAAGCGTTGATCTCAAACTGTTCTCGAATGCTGTCAAAGTCAAGGTTCTCCAGCGTCACCCGCTGAATGATACCCGCATTGTTAATCAACACATCAATTGCCCTCTCCCCCAAGCGACTTTGCAAATCTGCCACTGAAGCATCGGAGGTAATGTCAATCCCCTTCTCCACCTGTATGCCTAGCTGCTGCAATTCCTGGGAGGCACTACGACAAACCGCAATGACGGTCTCTCCCCGCGCTTGCAGTTGATGGCAGTATTCGTAACCAATGCCTCGATTGGCACCCGTAGTCAAGTAAGTTGCCATGAAAACTTCAATCATTCGTTAGAGTACCAGTGTATCTCTATTATCAGGAGTGATTCGGTCATGTCCGATCGCCCCTATGATGTCGTTCTTTACGGTGCCAGTGGTTTCGTTGGCAAGCAGACGGTGCAATATTTTGCCAACCATGTCTCCTCTAAATCAGTGCGGTGGGCGATCGCGGGACGAAACCGTCAAAAGTTAGAAGCCGTTCGGGACGAAGTTGGTGTAACCGTAGATGTGCTGGTTGCCGATAGCCAGGATCAATCGGCGATCGACGCGATCGTCTCTCAAACAC
>JACMKO010000460.1 GCA_014380065.1 Leptolyngbya sp. ES-bin-22
ACTATCTCAATTGAGTGGAGATCTGCCTATCAATGGACTGAGGGCTGGGTGGTTGACCGCAGCACCAGTCCATTACGATTTACGCAAACCTCGGAGGTTTTAATTAGGAACCAGACATCTCGACCAATGTAGTGGCTCAAACCTCCGAGGTTTTGGTCTGGTGGTTTCAGTTAGCCAACCAGCTCTTTGACTTTGGCGATGAGGCTGTCGGGGTCGAGTCCCTGGTGAGGATACTGTTCCCACAGACCGCCAGAGCCTTCTTTGTGGGTGCCGAGGTGGGCGTATTTGGGAGTCAAGCCGCGCTCCAAGAGCCAGGTACCATAACGGCTACCCAGACCCGTTTTGCGGTTGAAGGCTTCGGCAACCAGCACAAAGGGAGTGGCACCAACTTTGGCGATCGCCGCTTCATCCACCACATTCAAGGTTGATTTGTTGACCAGACCGACATCGATTCCCTCCTGCTTCAGGCGATGCACAGCATCCAACGCGCGATACAGCCCGTCGCCAAAGCTGACAATGTAGCCAGCGGTACCTTCTCGCACAATTTCATCTTTGCCAGGAACGAAGGTATAGCCTTCGCCGTGGAGATCTTTGCCGTTGGCATCGAGAATGTTGGGCGTTTTGGAGCGGGTGGAGAAGATGAACCGTAACCCTGGCTCGTGGAAGACCGCTTTGACAACCGCTTTCATTTGACCCGCATCAGCAGGGAAGTAGAGGCGAGTTTCATAGCCATCATCCAGCCCGTTGTCGGCGAAGAAGTTGTTGATACCGAAGTGGCAGGTATTGTCTGCCATGTCGTCGATGCCGGAGTGGGAAAAGTGGCACAGCAGGTTGGAGTAGTTCAACCGCGCCATCGTGATTTCAGAGATGCACATTTCTAAAAAGGCGGCGAAGGTTGCAAAAATGCCCTGCTTGCCTTTTTCCATGCCAAAGCCAGCCGCAGCAGAAAGGTTGCCCCGCTCCATGATGCCGGAAGGAATGAAGACTTCGGGATGGGCATCATGAATTTTTTTCAGACCGCAGGAGCCTTCAAGGTCGCTGTCAATCACAATGACCTTGGCTTTGCGATCGGCTTCACTCATAGCATCCAGCGCCGCATTCACCGCATCCCCAAACACGTTGCGGTTAGAGTCCCACTTGTCGCCTGCGCCGATGAACTTGTAGGGATTCTTGGGGGTTTCGATCGCCTTCAAAAAGTCTACTGCTGCCGTCAGACCGCGCTTTTCCAGATAGGCGATCGCCAGCTTGACGGAAATCACATCATGTCCGTGAGTCGAGCCTTCCAGCCCTTCAATGCCAACCGACATGGGGCGTTTGTTGACTACGGCGATCGGTCCAGGTGTTGTCACCGCTTCCACAATCCGAGCGTACAAATCGTCCAGGTCTTCACCATTGCCTTCCAGCACTTTCAGTCCATGCCCTGCCAACGTTTTAGCAACGGTGAAGCCGGGGAGGTATTTAGAGGGATGTCCAGCGATCGTCACGTCGTTGTCGTCGATGATCAGCTTGACGTTGAGGTGCTGAGCCACCGCTAGCCGTGCCGCTTCTGCATCGTTGCCTTCTTGTTGAGAGCCATCAGAGCCGAGACAAAACACCGTTTTACCAGGGTTTGCCATCGCCACCCCATTGACGTAGGGCCACATATGACCCAGACGACCAGAGCTAAATTTCACACCAGGGGTCAATCCAAGCTCTGGGTGTCCAGGCAGGTGAGAATGTGCTTCCCGGTAGTGGGTCAACTGCTCCGCAGGCAAATCGCCGTGCAAGGTTGCCATCAAGTATTGCGTGGCTACACGATGCCCTGCTTCATCAAAGAAGATGGGCACAAACTGATCGGGCGCGCTCCGAAAGAGTGCATCCAGGATCATGACTTCGGGCACGGTGTCGTAGGGTCCGCCTGTGTGACCACCAACTCCGTGGGCAGCTCCAGTGGCGGTGAAGAAGATGATCGCATCACGGCAAAGCTGAATGTTCGCTTTAAGCGTTTCTCGTTGTTCAGCGGTCAGGGTTTTGTGTGCAGGGTCAAGCGTTACAGGCTTGTAAGCACCAAGGTCGATCGGGAAGCGAGTGGTCGTTGTCGTCATGGCTTAAATCCTGAATAGGGCATGTGAAGCAAACGGACACGAAGGACTGACAGAGCGAAACCAAAGACTACCGATATTTTTTAAATGCCAGGGTGACATTGTGACCACCGAACCCAAACGAGTTGGACAGCGCTACGTCAACTATCTGCTCACGGCTGTGATGGGGCACGTAGTCTAGATCACAATCTGGGTCGGGATTGTCAAGGTTAATGGTAGGGGGGACGCGATCGTTGGCAACCGCCATCACTGCCGCTACCGCTTCGATGCCGCCAGAGCCACCCAGAAGATGCCCCGTCATGGATTTGGTCGAGCTGACCGTAATCTTATACGCGTGTTCACCCAGCGCCTTTTTCATCGCTGCCGTCTCGGTCGAGTCGTTCGCGGGTGTGCTGGTGCCGTGGGCATTGATGTAGCTCACCTGGTCAGGCGTGAGGTTAGCATCTTTCAACGCCAGCGAAATCGCACGTGCGGCTCCTTCGCCGCCAGGGACGGGAGACGTAATGTGGTACGCATCACAGGTCGCCCCGTACCCGACAATTTCAGCGTAAATGCGGGCACCCCTTGCCAGAGCGTGTTCCAATTCTTCGATGATCAAAATGCCGCTGCCTTCTCCCAGTACAAAGCCATCCCGGTCTTTATCAAAGGGGCGACTGGCGTGGGCAGGGTCATCGTTGCGAGTGGACATTGCCTTACAAGCGGCAAAACCAGCGACAGACAGCGGTGTTACCGCCGCTTCAGTGCCACCACAAATCATTGCCTGAGCGTAGCCGTTTTGGACGAGTCGGAAGGCATCGCCGATCGCATTCGACCCCGCGGCACACGCTGTCACCGAGCAGGAGTTGGGTCCTTTTGCGCCCGTGTGAATGGCAGTTAGCCCTGCTGCCATGTTGGCAATCATCATGGGAATCATGAAGGGGCTACAGCGATCGGGTCCCTTCGTCAGGTTGATTTCTTGCTGGTCTTCCAGCACTTTCAGCCCACCAATGCCCGTGCCAATTAAAACACCGACTTGTTCTGCATTCAAAGCGTTGATGACAAATTTGGCATCGGCGATCGCCTGCTTACTGGCAGAGACACCAAACTGAGCGAACCGATCCATGCGCTTCGCCTCTTTACGATCCATGTAGACGTGCGGGTCAAACCCTTTCACCTCGCCTGCGATCCGACAGTCATGCCGAGCCGCATCAAATAGAGTGATGGCACCAATCCCATTGCGTCCGCTCAATAACCCCTCCCAGTAGTCAGTCAGGGTGTTTCCAATTGGTGTAATTGCGCCGAGTCCTGTGACGACAACGCGCTTACGATCGATAGTTGTCATGGCTTCAACGTTACGGGTCGGTACCCAGAATGCAGAACATAGAAAGTCGCCAAGCTGAAGACATTAGAGCTAAGAGCAGTAGCAAGAGGCACTAGACGTTTATGCTTACCGCCTTCCCCTTGCCTACCGCCTATTGCCCACCACTTCATCTAAGCCGATGCCGCCACTTTGTTATTGATGTAGTCTACGGCTGACTGAACGGTGGCAATTTCTTCAGCCGCCTCGTCAGGAATTTCGACATCAAATTCTTCTTCCAACGCCATGACTAGCTCAACGGTATCAAGAGAATCGGCTCCCAAATCGTTGGCGAAGCTGGCTTGAGGGGTGACTTCACTGGTTTCAACCCCCAACTGTTCAGCCACAATCTTCTGAACCTTGTCAAAAATTTCTGTCTCAGTCATAAACTTCCTCAATCAATGCGGCGGCAATAGTGTTGCTATGGAACCTGTTTGAATGCCTGACAATCAGCACTGTGAGCGTTTGCATGGTCACAGTGCTAAAACAGACAATGACAAACATTCCCTGATCTTATCTGAAAGCGCGACCGTGCGAATCATTGACGGACGCTTTCCTAACTGACGGCAGACTCTAAGCATAGAAGATAGAGTACACAAAAAAGTAGCGAAGCGGTGACTAGACCTAATTGCTGGCGAGTTTGCTGGTTGTCGCAACAAGGCTAAAACCTGTAGTGCTGTTCCGATCGAAAAAGGGGATGATAGTGGGGAACCCGCTTCAATTTGGCAAGCGGCAACGGCGGCGGTTGGTAAGAGCCGTTCTTGAATCTCAATTGTCTGTCCCTTGCATTATCACTAACCATGCCATCGTCCACGCTCAAATACGCCTACTTCCCTGGTTGTGTCGCTCAGGGAGCCTGTCGGGAACTGTATCAATCGACGCAAGCGCTGACCCAGGCACTAGGGATTGAGCTAGTGGAACTAAAGAAAGCATCCTGCTGTGGCTCTGGCACCTTTAAAGAAGATTCGCAGTTTTTAGAAGATACAGTCAATGCACGCAATATTGCTCTGGCAGAGTCGCTGAACCTGCCGTTGCTGACCCATTGCAGCACCTGTCAGGGTGTGATTGGGCATGTGGATGAGCGGCTAAAGGAACGTCAGACCAGTGATCCTGCCTACGTTGAACAGATTAATGGGCTGCTCAAAAAAGAAGGCTGTTCGCCCTACAAAGGCAGCACTGATGTCAAGCACTTGCTCTGGGCGATCGTCGGGGACTATGGCTTAGAGGCACTTGCTCAAAAAGTGACTCGCAAACTGTCAGGACTCAAATGTGCTGCCTTCTACGGCTGCTATTTGCTGCGTGCTCAAGATCATCTGCCGTACGATGATCCCTACAATCCACAGTCGATGGAGAACGTGTTTCGTGCGATCGGAGCCACACCCGTAAACTATCGCGGACGCACCCAATGCTGCGGTTGGCCCCTCTCCAGCTATGCCACCGATCAGTCGTTCAAAATGGCGGGGATGCACATTCAAGAGGCGATCGCGCAAGGTGCAGACTGCATCGTTACGCCCTGCCCGCTCTGCCATCTAAACCTGGACTCTCGCCAGCCCGAAGTTGAGAAAGTGATTGGGCAAAAACTGGGGCTGCCTGTGCTCCACTTGCCTCAACTGATCTCGTTGGCGCTGGGCGTTGACCCAAAAACGTTGGGACTCGATCGGCATATTGTTTCCACGCGATCGGTGCTCGACCGGCTAGGAGTGTAGTCAGTAGCCAGGAATCAGAAGTCGGGAGTTCCAAACAACTCAAAACTTTTAAACTGAAGGCTCATCGCTCCTAACGCGCTGCTTCCAGATTTTTTTGCCATGCCAGTCGTGCTGCCCCGACCATGCCTGCCTGATTGCCCAACTCAGCTCGCAGCAGTTGTAGACCTGCACGCGAACTGGATAAGACTCTTTTTTCCAGTTCTGACTGTATCGCTGGGAAAAAGAGATCTGAACTGGCGCAGACCCCACCACCAATGACGATCGCTTCGGGGGTCAGCACATAAATCAAACTCGCTAGCCCTGCTCCCAAATCGCGCCCATACTCCTGCCAGAACGCTAAAGCCTTGGCATCACCTGCGATCGCTTTGGCACTGAGCGCATCGGGTTCCAACCCTGTCCGTCGCCGGATTGCTGGCACCGAGGCATATTGCTCTAAAGACCCACGATTACCGCTATTGCACGGCGGTCCATCAGGATTAAGCGTAATTAAGCCTAATTCGCCAGCAGCGCCGTGATGCCCTGTAAACAGCTTGCCATCCAGAATAATTGCCCCACCAACCCCGGTGCCCAGCGTTAGCAAGATCAGGTTGCGATACCAGCGCCCAGCGCCCAGCCACGCCTCGCCCAATCCAGCACAGTTAGCATCATTGGCAAGCACGGTGGGACGATCGGTCTTGGCTTCAAGCCAGTCTGCCAGCGGTACATCATGCCAACCGTTGAGGTTAATTGCTACGCGAGCAATCCGTCCGGTCGCATCGGTCGGACCAGGTGTGCCAACACCAATCGCGATCGCCTGCTGTTCTGGGTCAATTTGGGCAATCGCTGCGACCATTGTCACCAACACAGCGTCAGGTGTAGCTGGATGCGGCGTTGGTACGGTTAATGCCTGTAAGCAGCGACCATCCTGGTTGAATCGTCCCAATTTGATGGCGCTGCCACCCAGATCAATCCCCAATACTTGTCCTAGTGTCTGCCCTGGAGATTGAGTATGCAGGTTAATTTCAGCAGCAACCGGATCGATACCCATACAGCAGTCCTAAATGTGTGAACAAAACTC
>JACMKO010000461.1 GCA_014380065.1 Leptolyngbya sp. ES-bin-22
GACGGTAACTCGCCGCAGTAGTCCTGATCAACTATTAGAAGATCCGTTCTTTCGTCGCTTTTTTGGCGAAGAGGGCTTTCCACAGTCGCCCCGTGAAGAGCATCTTAGAGGTCAAGGATCGGGCTTTATTATTGACCGCAGCGGCGTGATCTTGACAAACTCCCATGTGGTGAATGGGGCAGATAAGGTGACGGTGACGCTGAAGGATGGACGGACGTTTGAAGGTAAGGTGCGCGGTGCCGATGAGGTGACCGACCTCGCAGTCGTAAAAATCGACGGGAGCAGTTTGCCCATCGCCTCTCTCGGCAACTCTGACCAGATTCAAGTAGGGGACTGGGCGATCGCCGTGGGGAACCCTCTGGGTCTAGATAACACCGTCACGTTGGGCATTGTGAGTACACTGAAGCGTTCTAGTGCCCAAGTTGGCATTCCAGACAAGCGCCTGGATTTTATTCAAACCGATGCGGCAATCAACCCTGGTAACTCTGGTGGTCCCTTAGTCAATGACCAGGGTGAAGTGATTGGCATCAACACAGCCATTCGGGCAGATGCAATGGGCATTGGGTTTGCGATTCCCATCAACAAAGCGAAAACTATCAAAGACCAACTGGCAAAAGGCGAACGCATCGTGCATCCTTACCTGGGCGTGCAGATGACGATGCTGACCCCAGAACTCGCTAAACAAAACAACAGCGATCCAAACTCCGCCTTCATGGTGCCCGAGGTGAATGGCGTGATTGTCGTCCGGGTGCTGCCCAACACACCTGCTGCGAAGGCTGGTTTGCGCCGCGGCGATGTCATTACTCAAATCGATGAGCAGACAATTACCACGGCGGAACAGCTACAAACGATCGTGGAAAACAGTCGTTTGGGTCAAACGCTACAAGTCAAAGTTCAGCGCGGGGATGTCATCAAGCAGTTACCTGTGCAAACGGCTGAATTGAAGAATGCGGCATAGGCGATCGCGCCACTTTGAATACTTTTAGTAGGGGCAAGGCATTGCCTTGTCCCTACAAGATGTGTCGTTTTTTCAATTCAAATTGGTGTTAGGAAGTGATGCGACAGCGCTGCTACAAACATCACGGATCAAGAGGGCATCAGAGCATCAGCTAATTCTGGGTTCTATTGCCTTTTAAGTAGACGTAGAGTTTTTGTACATGATTTAAAGCCCTAAGCTTTGGTAAAAAACGCGATCGTCAAGCTGAAATCTGCGGAGGTTTCTGGTGAGAGAGCTATTTGGAAGCCCGTGTAACTATCATTGTTGTTAGTGCCAAAGCTTACTTAACTGGTGTGAGGAGTCGTGATATCAGACTCAGCTCTCATCACCAATAAGGGGTCTTAAGTGATTAATCTTTCTTTGCCTAAAGTACTGCTTGCTACCGTCTTGGCACTACCGACTGTGGCAATAATCGATCAAAGCGCTCTCGCAGAAGATCTCGCTTTCACACTGAAAAACAGCAGCAGTAGCCCGTTAGTAGAATTCTATGTGGAAGACTCTTCACAAAGCGATTGGGGCGCGAGTCTATTGAGTGAATCTGTCAATCCTGGAGAAGCGGGGACAGTGACGATCGCCGATGGTCGCACTACCTGCACCTACGATATTTTGGGCGTGTTTGCCGACGGTTCTAAATTAGATGAACGTCAACTAAATCTTTGTGAACTCGGCTCTTACACCTACAAGTAAGGCTGGTAAACGTCTTTGGTAAATTGTCATCAAAGGTAACGTCAAAACTTCACTCAAGCCATTAATAACAGGAGTCAGCATTTAGAGGATATTTTTCCTGCTGATGCCTGTTTTTGGGTTGCCGCTGTCTCAGCCAAACGTTGATGGTCTGATGGCTCAAGTAACAACCTACGTTCCTGCTGTTAACTGTCCTTGCTTGACGGAAAAAATCTGCGACGAATACAGCCACTGCGCATCAAAAGACCCTAAGTGCGTGGTCGTAATTAAGGTTTGGTAGCGGTCTTGAATGGTTTCAAGCAACTGATTTTGGCGGCTGAGGTCAAGCTCTGCCAGTACATCATCCAGCAGCAGGAGCGGTGGTTCGCCAATGACTTCTTCAATCAGTTTGAGTTCAGCTAGCTTGAGTGCCAGTACGAGCGTACGCTGCTGTCCCTGAGAGCCATACTGACGAGCCGATGTCTGGTTGATGGTGAATTCGATCTCATCGCGATGCGGACCGACTAGCGTTGTGTTCTGGTACTGCTCAGCGATCGCCCGTTCCTGAATTTTCGCCAAAAACGCCTGCTTGATTAACCCCGGCTCGTCCTGCTCCAACGCTACGTTGGGCGCATAGTTGATGGCTAACTCTTCCGTACTGCCACTAATTTCACGATGCCACCGCTGTGCTAAAGGAGCCAATCGCTGTAAGACTCTTGCCCGTCGGCGAATCACCCTTGTTCCTGTTGCGGCAAGCTGAGCATCCCAAAGGGCAAGTTCGTCATGAGGCGACTGGGCGTGGGGTGTAGGGTGTGGGGCATGGGGTTGAGTTTCGAGTTCCGGGGTTTGGTTAACGCGCAGTTCCTGCCGTCCCGACTCCTGACTCCTGGCTCCTGGCTCCTGACTCCGTTTCAACAACGCATTCCGCTGCCGCAAGACCTGGTTGTACTGCTGCAAAATGTGTGCATAGACAGGCTCTAGTTGGATCAGCAGAGAGTCAACCCAGTTGCGCCGCTGCTCCGGTCCACCGCGCACCAGATCGAGATCCAGGCTGGAGAACTGCACCATGTTCAGAATGCCTAGGAAGTCAAGCTGCCGTCGCACGGTTTCGCCGTTAATCGCAACGGTACGACGGCTGCTAAGGCGCAGTGTAAACGAGAGGTCGATCGAGCCAATGTCTCGTTCTAACTGTGCGGTAACTCGAGCGCTTGGTGTTCCTGTATAGATGAGATCACGATCGCGGGATGTCCGGTGCGATCGCAGTGTTGACAGTAGCTCCACCGCCTCTAACAGGTTGGACTTGCCCTGAGCATTATTGCCCAACAAAATCGTTTTGGGCGCATTAAACTCCACCGCCTGATCGAGATAATTGCGAAATTGCCGAAGGTGGAGCGTTTTGAGATACATAGGGATGGAGTTATGAGTTATGAATTGCGAGTTTTGAGTGAAAGACGTAATTCATAACTCGAAACTCAAAACTCAAAACTCATTACCTTCTCGTTTTGGCGTACCACCGATAAGCCAGCTTTTCTAACTCGACCCAGACAAACATCAGAGCGCTTACGCCCAGGCAAATACCAAGTTCAGAGGCGCTCAGGTAATGGGTGTTGAAAAAGCTACGCATGAACGGAATGTAAACCAATGCTAACTGTAACAGCGAGGTGAGAAACACAGCGCCCAAAAGAAAGGGATTGGAAAACGGGTTCAGTTCGATCGTGAGCCGTGAATTGGAACGGATTGCTAAGGCGTGACCCATCTGGGCAATACAGAGTGTGGTGAAGACCATCGTTTTCCACCGATCGCCGTTGGGGTCTTCAGCCGTAGGGTTGGCATGAGCATACCCGTACGACCAGGACATGAGACTGATCGCCAAAATTGCCAACACAATTCCAATGCGAATCATGTAAGCGCCTAAGCCCCGCGCAAAAATGCTTTCACCCGGATCATGAGGTGGGCGCTTCATCACATCGGGTTCTGCGGGTTCTACAGCCAATGCGAGTGCGGGTAGACCATCAGTGACAAGGTTCATCCAGAGGATTTGTAGCGGCGATAGCGGTACGCCACCCAAACCCAAAAGCGGTGCAGCGCCAATGGTGAGCAGTTCGCCAATGTTGCTACCCAGAATGTATTTGATGAAGCGACGAATGTTGGTGTAAACCACACGTCCTTCTTCGGTCGCAGCGACGATCGTGGCAAAGTTATCGTCCAGCAGCACCATGTCGCTGGCATCTTTGCTTACATCTGTACCTGTAATCCCCATCGCGATGCCAATGTCTGCTTGTTTGAGAGCAGGAGCATCGTTAACCCCATCGCCTGTCATCGCCACGATGTGCTTCTTCCGCTGGAGCACCTGGACAATCCGCAGCTTATGTTCAGGAGACACGCGCGCATAGACGCTGACACTCTCCACCTGGTTTGCCAGTTCTTCCAGGCTAAGTTGTTCCAATTCGCGCCCTGTAAGGGCACGATCGCCCGGTTTGGCAATGCCTAAATCTTCAGCGACGGCTTGTGCCGTTAACTGGTGATCGCCTGTAATCATAATGGGACGAATGCCTGCCGATCGACAACGAGCCACTGCATCACGCACTTCTGGGCGGGGAGCGTCCAACATTGCTACCAAGCCTAGCCACACCAGTTCAACCTCTGTGGTTTCATCAGAGCCTTCAGGGGGAATGGTTGTCAGCGGCTTGCAGGCAAAACCCAGGACGCGCAGTCCGCGTGCTGCCATTTGATTATTTTGCTCGAGCACTTGCGATCGCTGCTCGTCCATCATTGGTTGCGCTGCGTCGCCGACCTGAATTTGCGTACAGCGCTCTAAAATCAGCTCTGGTGAGCCTTTGGTAAACATCATGTAGTGGGAGGCGCTATCAGCCAACGCCGGATCAGCGTCCATCACCTCTGTAATCACGCTCATGCGTTTACGTTCCGAGGAGAACGGAAACTCGGAGACGCGAGGCAGCTTACTCAACCACTGGTCTTTCTCAAAGCCTGCTTTTGCCGACAGAGTGAGTAGTGCCCCTTCTGTGGGGTCGCCTAGAATGATCCACCCGCCATTGTCCTGCTGCAAAATAGCGTCGTTACAAATCGTGCAGGCAGTCAAGAGGTTCAGCAATTCTGGTTGCTCTTGAGGATTAACGGTCGCCATCTTGTCTTGAGCCTGAGTCTCAACAGGCACAAACTCACCTGTGGGGCTGTAGCCTTCACCCGTCACCCGTAACGAGGTATTGCTAGTGTGAAGTAGCTGCACCACCATTTTGTTTTGCGTCAGTGTACCCGTTTTATCGGAGCAGATGGTGGTGACAGAGCCAAGGGTTTCGACGGCGGGCAACTTGCGGATGAGTGCGTTTCGTTTCACCATGCGCTGTGTTCCCAGTGCCAGTGTGACGGTGATGACGGCTGGGAGACCTTCGGGCACGATCGCCACTGCCATACTGAGAGAGACTTCTAGCAGTTCCTTCCAGCTACCAACGCCTAAGTGAAGGATGCCACCGATGACAACCAGCGCTACCAAAGCCAAAGCGCCTGATACTAGCACTTTGCTGAGGAAAGCCATGCGCTTCTGGAGGGGGGTCGGTTCCGTCTCAACTGATTGCAGCAGCGTGGCAATGCGCCCTAGCTCGGTCTGCATACCCGTTCCGGTGACGATAACGGTTGCCCGCCCCTGGAGTACTTCTGTGCCTTGATACACCAGGTTAATGCGATCGCCTAGCGGCGTATCAGGCGGCAGTTCCATCTCCACGCGTTTGTTGACTGCCTGTGCTTCGCCCGTCAGTGCTGACTCCCGGATTTGGAGATTGGCGACATCCAGCAGACGACCGTCGGCTGAAACCTGTACACCTGCTTCCAGCAGCATAATATCGCCGGGAACCAGGTCTTTTGAGTCTACTTCGATCGTCTTGCCGTCTCGAATGACCCGTACTCTGGATGTCGCCAGCTTCTTCAAGGCAGCCAGATCTTTTTCGGCTTTGCTTTCTTGAAAATAGCCCAGCAGCCCATTCAGAATGACGATCGCGAAAATGGCGATCGTATCCTTGAAAGGAATCTCGCCTGGATCGAGCTTGCCTGACCGCCAATCGAAGAAATCCAGACCGCCAGAAATCAGCGCGACTGCAATTAGTAAGAGCAGCATGATATTGGTGAATTGGTCTAGCAGGATTTCCCAGGTGCTACGTCCACCCGTCTCCACTAACTCATTTGGACCATATTGTTCCAGATTGGCAGCGACTTGCTGCGTCGTTAAACCAGTCTGGCGATCGCTCTGAAATTGCTCTAAGGTCTGATTCGCACCCAGCGTATGCCAAATCGCTGCGGTGTTGGGCGAAGGCGAGTTTGCAATCATAGTGAATCAACGGTGAGGAGTGGTAAGGAGTGCTATAACACCTATAGCACCTGATCATAGTGTCTAAGACACATAATTAGCACTATTAAGTAGTGTAATCACAGTTTACATGCACTCAGGCATTGTGATGCCGCACCTTGACTTTTCCTTACGATGGTTGTGAACCCGTTTACACCACAAAAGCTTGTTGGTAGGCAAGCAGAGCTACAGCAGGTCAGTCAAATCCTGGCTACAGATGGCGATTTGTTACTGGCTGGAGTACCGGGCAGTGGTCGTCGTACGCTGCTGCGTCATGCTGCCCGTGCGGTTGGAGCGAGGGTCATTGAAATTGACTGTTTGCGTGCCACCGACAGCAACCGCTTCCTCCACCTTCTTACGGAAGGCATCATTGCCGTGTTTCAATCATCGGCTGAGTTAGCACTCATTCAGCAGTGGAGCCAGGAACAACCCATCATTTTGGACATCACACCCAGCGGACAGGCGCGGCTGGTTTGGCATCCCACGCCCAATAACGAGTGGGTGCTGTTTCAAAGTCTGCTGGCGCTACCGCAGGCGATCGCAGAACGGCTTGACTGTCGCGTAGTGCTGGTCTTTCTAAACTTTTCCCACATTCGCTCTTGGGATCGATCGGAAAAATGGCAAAGCTACCTGCGCCAAGAAATTCAACAGCAAACACAGGTAAGCTACGCGCTGATTGCGACTGTGGCAGAGAGTTGGGTGCTCGATAGCAATGTCAAAGTCATCCTGCTGGGACCGCTTGACGATGTAGAACTCAGTCCCTGGATTATTTCTGCGTTAGCAGCAGAGGGGCTTCAGTTTGAGCCTGAAGGTCAGGCACTAGAATTATTTTTGGCTTCTGTGCAGGGACACGTTGGAGATGCGATCGCCCTTGCGCGTCGCATTTGGCTAGACTACCGCGCGTTTGAAGCTTTCAGCTCATCGACCGATCACGACAGCCCAGAGGCTGCCACAATCCGGCGCAACCGCTTTCAAAGCGAATATCACGCTCAAAGTCAGCCGCTCAAGGTTCACCTGGTCTATCCTCACCACGTTTACCGCAGCACTCTGGCACTTGTGGAGGATCTATCGCTAACCTTCGAGTCTTTAATTTTGCTGTTGCCGCCCAGCCAGGTGCGGGTGCTCGAAAGCCTTGCGCTTGACCCGACAGACAGCCCTCACTCACGCGAATATATTCAGAAGCATCAGCTTTCTAGAGGCGGAGGACTCCAGGGTGCTTTGGCTAGCCTGGAACAAAAAGGGTTGGTCTATGGAGCAGACTATGGCTACCGCATGACGATGCCCTTGTTGGCGTTTTGGCTCAAATACCATCTTGCTTAGCGGAACCCTGAGCAATGGCTTGCGATGAATAGAGCGGCGTGGGCGATGTTTTAGACAACCTTTGAAACGCAACTGTGAACAGAATGGACGCTGTAAAAGTAGGCTAGGCGGACACTGTTGCGAGACTGTACGGTTTCAGGCATGTGTCGTTAGAGCGATCGCCTCTGATCAACTAACCTTGAGTGCTACATGCCGAATAAAAGCTCTGGATGTGCTTCCCGGTAAGCTTTCATCGAAGCTTTACAAAAAAACCGGGTTTTAGGATTCTTGAAGGAAAAATTTAACGAAAACTTAAAAAAGACACCTAACCTCAGCATCAATATGAAGGCTGCGACAAGTTGCCTCGCTTCACGGTTGTCATCATCTTCTGCTGTGTTGTTTAGTCTACATAGCCACATTCCTCACCCGTAAGGGGGACTACTCATCCTACCGTCAGCAGACCCAACTGCTTGCACTAGACTAATCAGGGTTTTAGGGTTTGAAGCCCAAGCTTTAACTGTTAATGCAAAAAGTTGTCTTTCCAGATAGAAATCCATGTTGAATCTGAAGCCCTCCAGTGATTCCGATCGACGCACACTCAGTTTTCTAGAGAAAAATCCTTTACTCTCTCAGTGCTTGCTTGAAGATTGCGGTCCTAACTTGAGTCAAGTCGCGACGATTATTGAACCTGTTCTAAATGCTTCTAGCCGCTGTGAAATCAGTTCTTTCTATATTCAGGCAGTGACGACTGGACGCACTGCTTTTTTAACCACTAATCTACCGGACGATCGCGCGACACAGGTGACATCAGTTGGTACAAGTTGGCTGATTGGTCGCAATAGCACCTGCGCGATTTCAATTAAAAGCTCCTCGATTTCCCGCTGCCATGCAGTCATTGGGCATTGTCCCGATCGAGGCTTTTACATTATGGATGTCGGTAGCAGTAACGGTACGTTCGTCAACTGTCGGCGCTTGGCTGCTTCAGAGCCACGGTTTCTTAACGATGGTGATTTAGTCGAGTTGAGTCACACACGCGTTGAGTTCTTCATCTCTGGCTTAGGGGAGCGTGACCCTGCCCTTCAAGACACGCAGGTTTAGCGTTCCCATTCGTAGGGACATTAGATGCAACGTCCCTACAGTGCCACTCATATTTGAAACGCGACCTAGTGCTTTACCTGGGCTTCCTGATACATCATCTCTTGAAACTGGATGATGTCTTGGCGTGGATCGGCATGGCTGACTTTTAGTTCGAGGCGATCGCCCGGTGTCACAGGTCGGGTGAAACGCATTGGAAATTCAATGCCCAAATCCTCTAAAAGCACTAGCCCAAGGTTTTCGTGTTCTCTCAGCCAGCGTAGCATCAGTGCATCCCAGACTTCATCGGCATTGCGTCGCAAAAACTCTAGTCCCCAATAGCGGTTAGTCTGACGCTCTACTAATACCGCCTCATAGGCAGCCGCGCTAATGTTTAAAAGCAGCTCTTTCACTGCTTCAGGCGCAAAGGGAAGTGCAGCACCCCGAAGATGCGCTTTAATCTGAAAGTGCGCTAGCAGATCGCTATAACGACGGATGGGTGATGTCACCTGAGTGTAAGTGTCCAATCCTAAGCTAGTGTGACGAGCTGGAGTGATGCTAAGTTCGCTGCGGGGCATACACCGCCGAATCGCGCAAGAGCGTACGGGTCCCGACGGCAGTTGCAGCAGTTCCTCTTCGGAGGGTAATTCGGGCTGCGGCTGGCTGCGGAAGGGAAGCGGTAAATGATGCGCCTGACCGTAGCGGGCAGCCACCTCACCCGTCAAAATCATCATCTCAGCAACAAGCTGACGGGCTAACGAATCGTTTAGCACTTGAATGGTGATTTCATCGTTGTAGACTTTAATCGATGATTCCGGCATGTGGATGCTGATAGCACCCTGGGACTGTCGCCACGTCTGACGGCATTTTGCCCACTGCGCGATCGCCTCCAGCTCCGATTCTGCCTGTACGCCGAGTTGCAGCATCTCATCGACATCATCGTAGGTGAGGCGGTACGTTGCCTTAATCAGGCTTGCGTAGATGTTATAGTCCTGAATTGCGCCGTCTGGACTTAGAATGACGCTAAAACTGAGGGCACAGCAGACCTGTCCCTGTACCAGGCTCATCGGTCCCGTGGCTAGCTCTGACGGGAACATCGAAATCATTCCGGTTGGCAAGTATAGCGTCGTAATACGGCGACGGGCTTCTAGATCGAGTTCATCCCCTGGTTGCATCCAGCGGGTCGGATCGGCAATATGAATCCACAGCCGTTGAACACCGTCAGCAAGGTACTCCAGACTTAGACCATCATCAATTTCGAGCGTACTTTCATCATCAATGGTGTAAACCTTGAGATGGGTCAGATCCAGTCGATCAGCATTCTGGTCAGGCGGCGGAGAGTTCAGACAATGATGTGCCACTTCCAATACCCTGGGAAGAAAGTGAATTGGAATCTGACTGCGCCGTAGAGCCATGTTCTCGTGGGGACTCCACAGCCCTAGCTCGACCAGCAGTTGAAACGCAGCCTGGGATGTCTCAGACCGTTTCAAGTGTAGCAGGGTTTCTAAAGCTGGTGCGCGATGGGTCGCTTCATCGCCAGACGTAGCGAAACGTTCGAGGGCATCTAAGCGCGGACGATCGCCGCTCTGCCACTCTACAGGCTGCCCCGCTAACACGCGCTCAACCCGCGTTAAAAAGCTTTGCCATTCCTGCTCTCGCTGGGTCTCCATGTCTAGCTGATGCTTTAGCTCCATCACCTGCGCCTTGGGACGGGGTTCGTAGCGATCGCCTTTCAGTTTGAAATAGAGCTTATCGTCACTGAGTAGCCAGTGAGCGGCATAGCTAAGAACGGGTGTTTGGGCTGAAAAGAGGAGCAGCGCCATTTCTGCTGGGTCAACGGTTTCGCCATCTTCGACAAGAATTTCCCAGGCAATCTCTAGATTTGATGGCTCCAGGTATGGCTGGATCTCCTTCAAAAAAGGAGCAAGATCCGCTGGCTTGTAAGTGCCTCCCACCGCGTAGGTGATTTGGCGGGGGTGCAGCGTGTGTGCCTGGCCGCGATCGTCTGTAACAATCCAGTGCTTTTTACCTTCCGGACGTTCAGCCGTTGCTAGACGGCGCTCACTGCCTAAACGAAATTCAACGAGGGTTCCCTTCTCCATCAAGGTGCGGGGGGTAAAATGACAGAACAGTTACAGGGCAAGGGTTGCAAAGTGTGGCATGTCTGGTGCATCTTGCTTCGAGCGACCGAAGCTGCACTCTTACACAATGCCTGTACCCTACACCCTATTCTCCCCGCTACCCTTCCTGATTAACGAAGGGCAACAAAGCGATGATGCGGGCACGCTTGATGGATTGAGTCAGGGCGCGCTGCTGCTTTGCCGTCAAGCCCGTAATGCGACGAGGTAGAATCTTGCCACGCTCGGTGATAAATTTGCGGAGCAAGTCAACGTCTTTGTAGTCGATGGGATCTTCGGGCTTGACTGGCGAAACCCGGCGGCGGAAGTAAGTCATAGCTGAGAGTAGTGTTTAGTTTTTAGTGATTGGTCTTTAGTGAGCCAGCCTGCAAGAAGCCAGCAGGAAAGCAACGGATGGCAGTAGAAAGTAACCCTGCAAAGGCTTATCGCTTCTTGCAACGCTACTTGATTTCTTTGTGCACAACATGCTTATTGCAGTGCGGACAGAACTTGTTTAGCTCGATGCGTGCAGTAGTATTGCGACGATTTTTAGTGGATGTGTAACGAGAAACCCCTGGCGATCGCTTATTGGGATTAGTGCGACACTCGATACATTCCAACGTAATTACAATGCGGACACCTTTACTCTTAGCCATAATCCCACAAGTCAGTGAAGAAGGACGATCAATACGCAAACATTCATTATTTCACACGATCGCTCAATTGAGCAATGATCTTTTTTACTTTAATGTCAAGTGAGTAGCCTCGACGGGTTTGAATGACGACTGTACGCGCGAAGCGATCGTGCCACGCCTGCCGAAACTCATCGTCTAGAAACGCCAAGCCACAGTCGATCAGCAGCGGGATGGGCGCGACCAGAATTAGACCATTGGTTGGACTCAGATTTACCAAACCGAGCAAAATTAGTAAGCTCCCACAACCCGTGAGCGCTTCCCGTTTGGTCAGCTCTACTAAGCCTGGCATTGACCGGAATTTAGGATCGAGCACTTTCATGTCTAGCGCCCACCGTCCCAAACTTTGCCCCTGATTTTTGACGACAAGAATGACTCGTAGCCCATACCAACTCAAGATAAAGAGAGGGATAACGGCGCTGGCTCCGCCCAACGTACTAAGCAGAGACGCGGCACCGAAATCGATCGCAAAGGCTGCGATGCGTCGATCGTTCGGCACTCTGGGAAAGCGTCGGGATGAATCTAAACCACTACGCATCGCAAAGCCAAACGGTACTTACTTTATTCTAGGCGTGAAGGTTGTGCGATTGAGCGTTATGGCAATGATGACAGCGACCGTAGCACGCAATCGCGTCCTTAAGTTTCGGGTGATTCTCGCTTGGATGAGCTTTCTGGATCAGGCCTTTCCATGCTTGGACGCTTCGCCGCTGCGTCCTCACTAAGCGGTTTTTCAACGTTACGAGCCGTGAGTGGTGCGCCGCTCGTAGGCGCAGATTTCGCCCACAAATCGTCGGTTAGCAGCTCAGTCGGGTGTGTGCTTTGGGTCGTCGCGATCGCCTCAGATACTGGCTGACCTACGTTCGCCCGATCTGCTCTCGCTAACATGGGCTTAGTGTTTGAACGCACGGGCGGCACAATCTGGTTTAACTGCAATCCTACAAGCGTAAAGTTTCGCCGAATCTTTTCAAGCGGATACGGGAGCGTCGCTGCAAATGCCGATTGGTTGGAGAGCATCACACTCGCAACGCTGACAGGCACCTGCACAAAGAGATTGCAAGCAAGGAAAGCAACAGCAGCTAGCAACAACCCCATAAAGTGCGAGGCGGGCAAAAGCGATGCAACGGATGCTGCGATCGGCGCAACTTCGTAGACCTGCCGCAGTACAACAATGAGTGCAACAGACACCAAGACAGCCAAAACGCGGTTGCGAGGCAGTTTAAACAGTGTCAAGAGTCTTCGTTGATCGTCAGTCAATGCGTCTGGCTTGACGCTCACTGCCACAAGGCTAAAGATATAGAACGGACGTTGCCACTGCATCCATAAAATGGGAGCGCTCCCTACCGCTGCAATCAGTAAAAGCTCTAGCCAAACTGGCAAAAAGGGATCGCCCACAGCAAGCCCAACTAGACATCCTTCCAGAAAGAGAGGGGACGCTGCCAATCCTGTAAGGTGAATCCAGAGATAGGGATCAGACCAAAACGATCGCATAGCTAACTTCAACCGATGGAGCCATGCTAAGTATAGGGCTTGGTCTGATCCCTTACGCAAGTTGCCTTTTTTCTAGAATAGACAAGCGGTGACACGTCTCAATCGCATCGTTTGCTTGGGATCGCTTGTGAAGACATCCAAGCACATCGCTTTGGATTTCGGACAACATACTTTATGTAGAGAAGCGGCAAACAACAGCCAGCGAGTAAACCTGTGTTTACTGTTGATCGCTGCTAACTGGAGCAGACTCACTTTGCTAGTTGCCATGTGGGCAACGCAAAGAAGTGGAGGAAATATCTCTACAGCTGCGAGTCTGAAGCTTGACGCTGCTGTTTTACTGCCTGTAGCTGCTGCAAAAGCGAATCCGCTTCCGCTTGAAGATGAAGAAATTTGACTTGCTGATCCAGTTGATACTGGGATTTCATGGCTTTAATCAAGCGAGAACGCTGCTGATCAACCGCCACTGCTTCATCGCTCTGGGTTTGCTGCACTTGGGTATTGGACGCACGAATCGGGCTATCGGTCGCTAATTGGCTAGTCATTTGTACTCACTCACACAGCAGGTATAATCTTAACCCAAACTTTACATAAAATTGTAGTTGACTACATTGGCAGATTCTAAGTGAAAAAGCCAGTTCTCTAGCTGGGTAAAACTACGGAAGTTGAACGCTAACGAGATTAACGGTTTGAGGTGTTCGACTTGCAGCGGTTTTCAGTTGCATTCACTACACTACACTCCACACCCGCACTAAAGTGTGGTTGATTGATCTGACAAAGGCTGTAGTTTGGGTGGCGATCGCTCTCAAGCACTGTTTACTTATAAAGCTGGCTTTGGACAACGCCACTATGCTCAGCGATTGGCGTTTGGTTGGATACTAAATCTCTGCTAAAGCTTTGAGTCTTGCTCATTGGCTCACCAAAGTCATCCGACAGCCAAGAGCACTCGGCGATCGAGGTAAAATGAGCATTCAGGGTAAACTAATCCTGATGCCACTGCCAACTACCGCTTGCCGCTAAACCCATGAAACATTGGCATAGCGGCAAAAAAGCCGTAGTCGGCAACGTTGCTCTTGACAAACCTGTTTAGCTCGATCGCGTAACTCCTGTGACCATAGCGTTATCTGTCGATTCTCATAGCCATTCTGCAAGCCCTTCTAACCACGTTGCCACAACACCGAAAGCTGGCTGGCACGGGTTGATTGAGGCGTATCGTTCCTACCTGCCCGTTACCGACCAAACGCCTATTGTGACGTTGCACGAGGGTAATACACCTTTGATCCCCATGCCAGCGATCGCGGCACAAATCGGCAGGCAGGTACAGGTGCTTGTGAAGTACGACGGGCTAAATCCAACCGGAAGCTTCAAAGACCGGGGCATGACGATGGCAATCTCCAAGGCAAAGGAAGCAGGAGCAAAGGCGGTAATTTGCGCCAGCACAGGCAATACGTCTGCGGCTGCGGCTGCCTATGCTCGTCGTGGCGGTATGCGAGCCTTTGTGCTGATTCCCGAGGGCTACGTCGCGTTGGGCAAATTGGCGCAGGCGTTGCTATACGGAGCAGAAGTGATGGCAATTAAAGGCAATTTTGATCAGGCGTTGACGATCGTGCGGGAAATGTCGGAGCATTACCCTGTGACATTGGTCAACTCGGTGAACCCGTATCGACTGGAAGGGCAAAAAACTGCTGCCTTTGAAGTTGTCGATGCGCTGGGCGATGCGCCTGATTGGCTCTGCATCCCTGTCGGCAATGCGGGCAACATCACGGCTTATTGGATGGGCTTTTGCCAGTACCACCAGGAGCAGCGCTGCACAAAATTGCCCCGTATGATGGGCTTTCAGGCGGCTGGAGCCGCTCCACTGATTACAGGACAACGTGTAGCACATCCCGAAACGCTTGCAACTGCCATTCGGATTGGTAACCCGGCGAACTGGGAACGGGCGATCGCCGTACAGCACGCCAGCCAGGGCAAATTTACTGCCGTTACCGATGCTGAAATCCTGGATGCTTACCGTCTGTTAGCATCCGAGGAAGGCATCTTCTGCGAACCCGCCAGCGCTGCCTCGGTTGCAGGGCTGTTGAAAGTAAAAGAGCAAGTGCCATCCGGTGCCACTGTCGTCTGCGTCTTAACGGGCAACGGTCTTAAAGACCCGGACACTGCTATCAAGCACAGCAACAACCAACTTCACCAGGGGATCGAGCCAGACTTAAACGCTGTGGCTCATGCAATGGGGTTTGAGTAGAAAGGCTGAAGGATGAAAGCTAAAGGCTCAATCATTTAGCCTTCATCCTTTAGCTTTCATCCTTTCATCTCTAGCCTTTCGTTTCTGACATGCCCATGACTTCGTAGCCTGCATCGACGTAGAGAATTTGACCAGTAATGCCACTTGCCAAATCGCTGCAAAGGAATGTGGCGGCATTACCGACTTCGATTTGCGTTACCGTTCGCCGCAGGGGGGCTACTTGTTCAACGTGGTGAATCATGTCCAGGATGCCGCCGACGGCTGAAGAGGCAAGTGTGCGGATGGGTCCTGCCGAAATCGCATTGACGCGAATATTGTGTGGACCGAGGTCGGCTGCCAGGTAGCGTACATTCATCTCCAACGCTGCTTTAGCAATGCCCATGACGTTATAGTTGGGAATCACTCGTGCGCCGCCAATGTAGGTCAGTGTGACGATGCTGCCACCTTCAGTCATCAGCGGTTTTGCCGCTGCACATAGTCTGATGAGGGAGTAGGCGCTGACACCCAAAGCTGTGGTGAAGCCTTCACGTGAGGTATTCACAAAATTTCCGGTTAAATCTTCTTTGTTGGCAAACGCAAGGCAGTGAATGAGGATATCTAACGTACCCCATTTTTCTTTCACGATCGCAAAAGTCTCATCCACCTGGGCATCATCCTGGACGTTACAGGGCACGAAGAGACTGGGTTGCAAGGATTCTACCAGGTCAGCAACTTTTTTTTCGGCGCGTCCTTTCTCGTCTGGCAGATAGGTAATGCCAATGTTTGCGCCTGCTTTATGAAGCTGTTGGGCAATGCCCCAGGCGATCGAACGATTGTTGGCAATGCCTGTCACAAGCGCATTTTTTCCAGTCAGGTCTAGCATAACGATCTATCAACAGCAACGTAGAGTGCTTCAAGAATACTCAAAGATGGGACATAACGGGTAGCGCGTAGAGGTCGATATTCTTGCTGCTCCACTACTTAACGGAGTGCAGATAGCTAGCTCCAGCTCAAGGAGCGCATAGGTTCATTGTCCAACGCATGTCTGTTCAACGGGAAAGCTTTAAGTCAAGCGAGATCATTTTTGAGTCAATTTGCTGTAGTTGAGATAATTTTAAGCTGTTGTCGCTTTTACTTTTACGTTCGTAGCAGCATTCAAATTACGGAGATCTTCCATAAGGTGATAAACGTTGCGATCGCTGCATGAATGTGTAACATCAGGCACAAAAAAGCAGCCCAGAGTAAGTTTAAGTGTTCTAAGCTACAAACACTTTCGGACTGTTTTGTTTGTGGCAAAGCTGGGCAGTTTCTTGGGCACCAGGTAAGGGGATATGGTAGTGACGCAAGATAGACCGCTGGCATCTGTATTTCGCCAAATGAGTGGGGGGGCATTTCCACCCGTTGTTGAAACGTTTGAACGGGGTAAGACCATTTTCTTTCCAGGTGATCCGGCAGAGCGCGTGTATTTCTTGCTGCGAGGAGCCGTCAAGCTTTCTAGAGTTTACGAGGCGGGTGAGGAGATTACCGTCGCGTTGCTGCGAGAGAATAGCGTTTTCGGTGTTTTATCGCTCATCACAGGGCATAAGTCCGATCGCTTTTATCATGCGGTTGCGTTTACGCCAGCAGAGTTACTTTCGGTGCCGATCGAACAAGTCGAGAAAGCACTCAAAGAGAACCCTGAGCTATCAATGATTTTGCTTCGCGGTCTGTCGTCCCGGATTCTGCAAACCGAGATGATGATCGAAACGTTAGCACACCGCGATATGGGTTCCCGATTAGTCAGCTTTTTGCTGATTCTATGTCGCGACTTTGGCGTGCCGACCAACGACGGCATTACGATCGACCTCAAACTGTCTCATCAGGCGATCGCAGAGGCGATTGGCTCGACCCGCGTCACCGTCACTCGTCTACTGGGCGACCTGCGACAAGACACAATGATCTCGATTCACAAGAAAAAGATCACCGTGCACAATCCAGTCACGCTAAGTCAGCAGTTTACGTAGCTGTTGGTTTCTAGCTGTTAGTTTTTTGTAAAAGTAGAGTGGGTGCCCAAAATTTCTCACTCCTCACCGCTGCAAAACACAAATTGAGCCACGTGCTACAAAGTTTATGACTTAAGGTAGGCTGTATGTGAACTCGCCCTAACAGCTTCATCGGGCTTTTGAATCGGGGCTTCTGGAGTGTAAGTGTGTCCGGCGGGGAAATCCTGATTTTGGCAGTGCTGATACTTGGTGCGGTCATTGCCACGTTGGGCGATCGCATCGGCACTCGTGTTGGTAAAGCGCGTCTCAGCTTGTTTAAGCTGCGTCCCCGCAAGACGGCAACGCTGGTCACAATCATCACAGGTATTCTCATTTCAGCCTCGACGCTGGGAATCTTATTCGCCGCTAGTAACCAACTGCGAACCGGGGTTTTTGAGCTAGACACTATTCAGCGACGCTTGCGAAACACGCGCACTGAACTTGAACAAGCCAGACAACAGCAAGGGCAAATTGAGACTGAACTGACAAAATCACGCTCCGATCGCGAGTCAGCGAAGAAACAGCTTGCAGAAACCAACCAGTCGTTAAAAGGGGCAATTGCTGAGCGATCGCGCGCTCAGGCAGAAACAGCCCGCATTCAGACAGCGCTGAGTCTCACTCAAGGTCGGCTGGCGAATGTCTCTCAACAGGCGCTACGGTTGCGGTCGGAGATTGGTCAACTGCAAGCAGCCCGCGATCGTGTGATCGCGCAGCGCGAGCAGGAAATTCGAGCGCGCGACCAAATTATTCGTCAGCGCGAAGCCCGCCTTAAAGATCTGGAAACGCAGCAAGAAGACCTGGCAAGAAGCGTGCAAGCCTTACAGTTAACCGCACAAGGGTTACGCATCGGCAACGTGGTCATTCAGCGTGGGCAAGTGCTTGCTTCTCTATCAATTCGCACAACCAATACAGCGACGGCAAAACAAGCGATCGACCAACTGTTGCGAGATGCCAACCAAAATGCCATTCGATTCGTACGTCCGGGCACCTCAGAGCGGCTTGTGCAAATTACCAGCGCCGATGTCAAGCAGCTCATCGAACAAATTGATGATGGGCAAGACTATGTTGTGCGCATCTACTCTGGTGCTAACTACCTTGTTGGTGAAAAGTTTATCCAGGTGTTTGCTGATGCGGTGCGGAATCGAGTTGTTTTTCTGGCAGGCGATGTTGTAGCAGGCACGTCGCTGAATCCCTCAACCGTGTCGGATGATGAAATTCAACAGCGCATTAACCAACTGCTGGCTGCTGCTAATTTTCGTGCCCGTAACCTTGGAATCCTGACTGATTCGGTGCAAATTGGGCGGATTCAAGATGTCATCACCTTTATTGAACAGTTAAAGCAATACAAGCAAACGATCGAGCTAAGGGCAGTCACCTCAGATGTGACCTACACGGCTGGACCTCTTAATATCGATTTAGTCGCCAGCCAGAATGGACAGGTGTTGCTCCGCACAAAGAACCTGGCACCAACAACGAGTGGGCAGAATCCCTAACGGTTTCACTTTCATGCTCTGCTATGCACCCTAGCCCTTTGTTTCAACCTGCCCCATCCTCTGATCAGCCTGTCATCTTAGGGTTTGACCCTGGTCGTCGTAAGTGTGGGCTGGCAGTCATTGGGGTCGATCGCACGCTGCGCTACCACCAGGTGATTGAGGCAGAGTCAGCGATCGCCACCATTCAAACGCTCCGTCAGCAATTTCCCATTTCCTTGCTGGTCATGGGCGATCAAACCACTGCCAAAGACTGGAAGCAAAGGTTAAACCACGAATTGCCAGACCCACTCCGCATCATCATGGTCGATGAGCGTCACAGTAGTCTGGAAGCCCGCGATCGCTACTGGCAAATGTACCCCGCCAAAGGACTTACAAGCCTGATTCCCCAATCATTTCGCACAATCCCCAGACCGATCGACGATATTGTGGCGATTCTTTTGATTGAGCGATACCTGGAGCGGCTGGTGGATGAGGGATGAGGGATGAGGGCAAATTAACTCGAAACCCAAAACTCAAAACTCAAAGCTTCCCCTTCTTCCCTTTACACTTATTCACAAATCCCTTGCTGACTTGGTTAGAGGTACAATTCGCGATAGGCTAAGAGAGCATTAAGAGCGATCGAAATTGACTATGACTGCGTTTTCAACCTCTGAAACGGCTGTATCCAATACTCTTCCCCCCAGTGATTCGCGGCAGCGAGTCAGCCAATTCCTGCGCGATCTGCAAGATCAGATTTGTCAGGGGCTAGAACAAGTGGATAGCGAAGGCACCTTTCAAGAAGATAGCTGGGTGCGGGAAGAAGGTGGCGGCGGGCGATCGCGTGTTTTAAGAGAAGGCGGCATCTTTGAACAGGGCGGGGTCAATTTTTCAGAAGTATGGGGTAAGGATCTACCCCCGTCGATCGTCATGCAGCGCCCAGAAGCCAGAGGCTACGAGTTCTACGCCACAGGCACATCAATGGTGTTGCATCCGCGCAATCCCTACATTCCTACTGTGCATCTCAACTACCGCTATTTTGAAGCGGGTCCCGTCTGGTGGTTTGGGGGCGGCATCGACCTTACGCCTTACTATCCGTTTGCCGAAGATGTTGTGCACTTTCATCAAACGCTGAAGCAGGCGTGCGATCGCCACCATCCAGAGTATTACCCTACATTTAAGCTCTGGTGCGACGAATACTTTTATCTCAAGCACCGTCAGGAAACGCGCGGCGTAGGTGGTATCTTCTTTGATTATCAAGATACGCAAGGCATTCTTTATCCCGTAGCCTATCCTGGTTCTCAAAGCGACACGGCAGCAGCGCACCACAGTCAAGCGGTTGGTGCCGTTAAGGGACGCACCTGGGAGGATCTATTCGGGTTTATTCAAAGCTGCGGTACGGCGTTTTTGCCTGCTTACCTGCCAATTGTCGAACGGCGGCAGGCACAAGCCTACAGTGAGCGTGAGCGCAACTTCCAGCTTTATCGGCGCGGTCGCTATGTCGAATTTAACCTGGTATACGATCGAGGCACGATTTTTGGGTTGCAGACGAATGGACGCACTGAGTCAATTCTCATGTCCCTACCGCCTTTAGTCCGCTGGGAGTACGGCTATACCCCAGAACCAAACACCCCGGAAGCTGCACTTTATGAAACCTTTTTAAAGCCGCAAGATTGGGTAAATTGGACACTGCCAACGCAAGGAGTCTAGGATAGACTGCTTGTAGGTCAGCTTTTTATTCGATGCAGTACTTAGACTCGACAGAGGTTAAATTGAAGTGTAGCCAGTGTTTGTGTGAGCAGGCGTGGTTTTGGGTGCAGGAAGCAGCGCTTTTAGTCTAATCCTGTGAGCTGCTGGCGATCGAGCCACCAGTTTTACACGCTTGAATTTACGTACTTTAAGGCTAAAGACGTATGGCAGATCTTCAGTTAGAATCAGCCCAAGCATCAACCGTTCGTAGGGGAGGGTAAAGCGGTCTTTATGGAGCAGAAATCAATTCACATGGAGCAGAAAACCCATACAACCCAGGACGGCACAACCGTCATCGTGTTAACGCCTACAGGACGGCTTGACATCACAACTGCATGGC
Source organism: Leptolyngbya sp. ES-bin-22 (assembly GCA_014380065.1). Taxonomy (GTDB): domain Bacteria; phylum Cyanobacteriota; class Cyanobacteriia; order Leptolyngbyales; family Leptolyngbyaceae; genus Stenomitos. The sequence goes on from JACMKO010000461.1 coordinate 20,485, forward strand.
AGTTTCGTCTCAAGCTGCAAGAGTGTATCTCTAAGCTCAGCCGCCATGTGGTGGTAAATCTTGGGCAGGTTAACTTTATCGATAGTTCTGGGTTGACCTCTCTTGTGGCGGGTATGCGTGATGCTGACAAGGTGCGCGGCAGTTTCCGCATTTGCAACGTTCATCCTGAAGCCAAGCTCGTCTTTGAAGTAACGATGATGGATTCAGTGTTTGAAATTTTTGAAACCGAGCAGGAAGCTTTAGAAGGAGTGCCAAGAGGCATTGCGAGTTGATAGAGTCAGACAATTAACGCCTTGCTCTTTGCAGTAACGCTGGATTCATTGTCAGCGTTGCGAGCGCCATAAACTAAGAAATTTTGCATAGTCGTGCACTGATTTCCTACAGATAGCGTAGTCTTTAGATTGTTAACGCTATCTATGGAGGTTTGTTTGACGTATAGCCGCGATCAGCTCTCGTTTTTTTCGGTCTCTGAGCAGAAGACTTTAAAGTACGCTAGCAAGCAACCAGAGCTACTGAAAATTAGTGGTGACGCTTTACAGGCTTGGAAACAGCGTCTTTTTCAGTATCAGCAGCAGGTTCATACTACCCCAACGCTACACCAGTGCACTCTGTTCGATTCGGCTTCTGGTAGCGCTGATCCCGATCGCATTGATCCGTTTAGTTTACCCCAGCAGAACACTGAATTTTGGCGCTGGAAAGCGGATGATCAGGGTGTCGCAGCGCTGTACTTTGTGATTGATTACACGCTGCCAATTTTGCTGTACGTCGGCGAAACCGTGAAGTCTGGACAACGCTGGAAGGGTGAACATGACTGTAAGCGCTATTTGCTGAACTATCGACAGGCTCACTACCAAAACCAGCTTGAGACGCTGTTGGGCATCGCCTTTTGGTCGTTGGCACCGACCCAGACTCGCGATCGCCAACGGCTGGAAACAGCGTTGATACACAAGTGGCGATCGCCCTTCAATAAGGAGAACTGGGAACTTTGGGGCACACCTTTTACAGGACTGGTGATTGGTTAACGACAACCGTTAAACAGCGGTGATTGCTTAGCAGTTCTCAGCATTATGGGTTGCTGTAGCTCAGTTAAATGAAACCAAAGCCTTACCGATTTCTCACTACTCCTTTATGGCGGCTTTACCCATCAACGATGCGCACTGGCTACCTTAGAACAAGTTGGGTTGTGTAGATGCCCACTCCACGAGAAGAACGAAAGGAACCGCAACGGGGGGCTTGTTGCAGTTCCTTTCGTCGTTTGGGGGCTAAAGCTTACATCAATAGAAAGTGAGCAAATTCCGGGCAAGGCTCAGTATGGAGGCGATCGCCTAAAGCCGATCAGAGATTGACATCGCCTCGGTGCCAGCTTGACGTGTGCGGAGGTAGTGGACTAGACCTGTGGATTAGGTTCAGACATGCAAGCCAAACTCATAGTGGTTGATGAATCACCCCATGACAGCGTCAGGCAACCAGCTTGATTGAGACAAACAAAGCTTTTGGCAAGCGCAGCGTTGCATCCGCATGCGTCCGGTTAAAGGCTGACGCTCAAGCTGCTGCGTCTGGCGTTGACCAACCGGATGCGAAGCCGGAGCGATCAGCCGTTCCTCCGCTCCCCAGTCCTCCGTCTCAAACGGCATGAGACACTGGCTCAATCAACGGGAGTGGCTATCGTCCTTCGTCTTGCGATCGCGATACTACCGATGCTTTAGCGGAGTCTTTTGCGTTCGCTATAATCAGAGTGCCTTTACAGAATGATACACATGAGCAGCGCTGTAGTTTCGACTGACGAGTTACTTCAACAGTTACAGTGGCGTTACGCGACAAAGAAGTTTGATGCAACGAAGAAGATTGCGGACGATCTTTGGCAGACGTTGGTAGAAAGCCTGATCCTGGCTCCCTCTTCGTTTGGCTTGCAGCCCTGGAAGTTCTTTGTGGTCACCAACCCAGCAATTCGTCAGCAGTTGGTAGAGCATAGCTGGGGACAAGCTCAGGTAGTAGACGCATCCCATCTTCTGGTGCTGGCGTTTAAGAAGGGCTTGAATACAGCCGATGTCGATCGCTACATGCAGAACATCGCCACCGTGCGCCAGGTGCCGCTCGAAAACCTGCAAGGGTTTGCCAAAGTGATCAACGGTTTTCTGGCTCAGCCACCCTACCCACTCGACATTGATGAATGGTCAAAGCGACAGGTTTACATTGCACTGGGGCAGTTTATGACCAGCGCGGCGCTTTTGGGCATCGATACGTGCCCGATCGAAGGCTTTAGCCCTGCTAAATACGATGAAGTGCTGGGGTTGACAGAACTGGGGTACGCCTCGGTCGTGCTTTGTCCTGCTGGCTATCGGGCAGACGATGACAAGAGTGCTGTGCTGCCGAAAGTTCGTTACTCAACTAATGAAGTTGTCCAGTATATAGGGTAAGGCAGGTATTCGGGAGTCAGCATTCAGGAGTCAGCATTCAGGAGTCAGCATTCAGGGGTCAGAAGGGTTTCGTCGTATGGACTTCTGACTGCCTGAGTCAAGGGTAGACCGCCTTTGAGCGAGAATTCTTCAACGTTGCAGCTACCTCGATCGCCTACTCAGAGATCAAGCTGGTGGCAAGCTACGACTGCCTCAGAGCGTGAAATGGCTGGGTGAGCGTGTTGTTTATTCATAGGACAAGTGGTCAATTTTTCCGTTGAGTCAGTCAGCGATCGCTCTTCTCGCACGGCGCTCATTGTTGGTGCGGGGCAGGGTATTGGGTTGGAGTTCGTGCGCCAATTGGTGCAGCGTGACGAAATCGATCGCCTCTATGCCACGTATCGCAACCCGCAAACAGAGCTTTTGGCGATCACGGATACACGCCTCTCTTGTTTATCAATGGACATTACCGACGAAGAGCAGATTGCGGCAGTCATCAACGCCATCCAAGCCGAGACCAACGCGCTGCATACGGTCATTAATTGCGTGGGTGTATTGCATGAGGGCACCATGCAGCCCGAAAAGAGTTTGCGACAGGTGAATGCCGAGCAATTGTTGCGCTACTTTCAGGTCAACAGCGTGGGCGCGATGCTGATTGCAAAGCATGTGCAGCCGTTGTTAAAGCATCGCGATCGCGCGATCTTCGCCACCATCTCCGCCAAAATTGGCAGCATTGGCGATAACCATCTGGGTGGCTGGTATGGCTATCGTGCCTCCAAAGCCGCGTTGAATATGTTCATGCACACAACTGCGATCGAATACAAGCGCACTTGTCCACGGGCGATCGTTGTCACCCTACATCCCGGTACAACCGATACGCAACTGTCGCAGCCCTTTCAGCGCAACGTGCTACCCGAAAAGCTGTTTACGGTGGAGCGTACCGTTCAGCAACTACTCGCGGTGTTGGATCAACTCCAGGAAAACGACAGCGGCGAATTCTTCTCCTGGGATGGCAGTCGCTTGCCCTGGTGAGAGGTAAGGGTAGGCTTAGACCTCGGATTTCGTTGAGAAATCCGAGGTCTGGCAGTTAGCGCAGCAGCAGCGAGGCAGATTGCAGTAAGCCGATGACAAAGCCCAAAATGCCGCCCAGATTGACGATCGCCTGTAGTTCGCTTTGCACAATGCCGTTGATTGCGCCCTCTAGCTCTGCGGGAGAGGTGGCTTTGACGCGATCGATAATGACCTGATCAATATTAAGAATCGGAATCGCCTGAGTCACGAGTGATTCCAGATCACGTTCCAGGTACCGTTCCAGAATCAGCGCCAAATCCAGACTGATCACCTCCAGTGAGGCATTCACCACTTCAGACGTGCGTAAGCGGTTGAGAATAACGGTCGCCACATTTTCCCAATCAACCGACTTGCCCAACTCTTGCAGTACGTCTGAGCCTTTCTCCTGAACGTAAACACGTACGCTATCACGCAACGTTTTCCGCAGTTGCCGCACGGTCGAAATAGGCAGATTTTGCAACGACAAATTTTGCAGCCATTCCTGTAACCGTCGTCGTAGAGTGAGGGTTGAAACTAACTCGGCAATGCGGGTATTGCTGTCTTCCTTTTCGTCCAGGCAAAAGGTACGAAGCCGCAGCAGCGAATTGCGGACTCCAAACAGGTTTGCCACCACCCAGGATGTCCCGCTGGTGCGCTCTCGAAAGCCTTCATCAATGACTTGAATGTTGCGATCGGTCAAAAAGTCGATTAACGCCAGACGGATGGCATCAGGCGGCAAAACCACTTGCAGCAGCCAGTCTGCCAGCTTAATTGACTGCTCATCATTAAGCTGAAACTCCAGTAGCACTTGATCAAAAATCTGATTTAACTGTGCCTCTAGAAAATCTTCACGGCGGGCTAGCACCTTCAACAAGCGTGGCAGCGACTCGCCCAGCAAATCGCGCAAAATGCTTGACAGCACCTTCGCCGTTTTTTGTTCCTTATCGGTTTCAATCTGCTCCAAGCCCAACTTCAGCAGCCAGAGAATTGCCGCCTGCACTCGCTCCGTTTCTAGCAAGCGTTTCGCCAGCTTTTGCAGTTCATCTGGTGTCAGCAGCGATCCCATGATGGTGTCAGAGATACGCTTTGCCAGTCGTTCCTGGTTGCGGGGGATGAGTCCTGGCGTAAACGGCACTTGTCGCCCACCGATGTAGCGCGGCTTATAAGGACGAAACAGCATTTTGATGGCGATGTCATTGGTGAAATAGCCAATGATGCCGCCAACAATGGGGGGAGCGAGAAACAGCCAGAGCGCAGAGAAATCCAAGGGAAGAAGGATAAGGGATAAAGGACGAAGGATAAATACTTTAGCCTTTAGCTTTGAGCCTTTAGCCTTTCATAACCACCAATACTCCCATCGTACCGCCCGCAATGGGGTAATGTGTGGCGGTGGCAAAGCCTGCCTGCCGTGCTAGTGCGATCTGCTCGATGCCTGTAGGGAAGCGATCGAGACTAGGCGCAATGTAGGCGTACTCTTCGGTTAAGCCAAATTGCTGTGCAGCAGGCACGACGATCGTGTCCAGATACCATTGCTGGAGGGCGCGGATCTGAGCATTGGACGGACGATGAAAGTCAAGAATGGCGGCTTTCGCGTTTGGTTTTAAGACGCGATGGAGTTCCTTGAGGCTGCGTGGAATGTCGGTGACGTTCCGCAAGCCATAGCCCATCGTGGCAGCATCGAAGTGATTGTCGGCAAACGGCAGCTCCAATGCATCTCCTTCTAGCCAAGTGATTGGGGGCATGGGATAGCGGTGCTGGGCACGCTGCGCGGCGATCGCCAACTGTTCTACCGCAAAATCAATCCCAATGACCTGACCAGTCAAGCCAACCTGCTGCGCCAGTAATAACGCCAGATCACCGCTGCCACAACACACATCCAGGCAGGTATCGCCGACCGTTGCCCCGCTCCACTTAACCGCCATCTGCTTCCAAACGCGGTGCTGCCCCAAACTCAGCCACCCATTGAGCTGATCGTACACAGGGGCAATGCGGTTAAAGAGAATGCGAATGCGATCGGACATCATGGGCTTGAAAATGAGAGCGTTGAGTGAGGCACCCCAACTGGCTACCGCCGCTTAAATCGAGCAATCAGCATGGGGCTACATGCACTATCTCACATCTTGCTGGTGGACAAACCTGAAGCTAAACACCGCAACCCTACGCGACTGGACGGTAATAGCGTGTACAGGTCAACGCCAAAGCCACCTGCTGAGCGGAAAGCTGGAGCAGCATCAGTTCGTCTTCCCGTAAGGTGACTGGCTGCTTCCACTGCAAGGAAAGTACTGCGAGGACTTCTTGACGGTAGGTGACTGGAATTAATAGGTGTGACTGCACGCCTGATGTGGTGTAGTGCTCAACGCCAGCCAGCGATGCGTCAGCCGCAATATTAACTGCAATCTGGGTTTTTTGGGTTGCGATCGCCGCTTTCACCAGAGGATCATGCTCCAACCAGTTTTCCAGTTTGCCGTCGGTGCTGTACTTGCCTTGAGGTGCTACCAAGCGATCGCCCTCTACCAGTTGCAGAAGGCTGCCGTCTGCCTGAAAGTTTTTGCCAAAAGCAACCGCGATCGGCTTCAGGCTTGCTTCCAGGCTGGCTGACGCTTGAGCCGTATGCACAATGGTAGACAGGAGAGCCATTTGTGCTTGCGATCGACGGAGTTCCTCAGTGCGCTGTTTCAGCAGCTCGTAGGTTTCGGCAGCTCGTTGCACCACGGCTTTTAGTTCGTTCGGGTCCCACGGTTTGGTGATGTACTTGTACACCTGCCCAGAGTTGATCGCTTCTACCAGATCTTCTACATCCGTAAACCCTGTGAGAATAATCCGCATCGTATCTGGAAACTGAGGCACCGTGCGGCTGAGGAACTCAGTCCCTTTCATCTCTGGCATCCGCTGATCAGAGATGATCACAGCCACTTCGCCTTCGGCTGCTAGCATTTCGAGGGCACGAACACCACTTTCTGCTTTGAGTACCTGAAAGTCACGTCGAAACGTGCGATAGAGCAGATCAAGATTATCTGGCTCGTCATCGACGACTAGCATTTTTGCCTTCTTCGTCCGCTCCAGATTCATCAACTGGCGGCTCGTAGCGTCAAGGTCAGGGATAGCATAGTCCATAGTTGCAAGGCTCCTTAAGCAGCGTCAAGAGGAAGGCTTTCCAGCGCTGTGTTCATCTTTACAGGCTAAGAACGTGATTCGATCAAAGTACAGAACGATCGAGACAGGGTTCAGTACACAATGAGTCTACATATCCCATGAACAATTCGTACAAGTCTAGTCTTGCCAATCTCGCAGTGTTTCTAACACGCGCAACAAAAAACTGAGGGGATGGCGCTCAGGAGCAATGTTTCCCGGTTGTCATGACGTTTGCCACAGCACCCTCATCCATTCGGTCAAAAACCAGTTCTGTCAGAAGCTAGAGACTTACAGCCTTTGTTAGATCAATAAGCCACAGACTGATTCATGTGGGTATGGGGTGTAGGGCATCGTTGTGAGCGATCAGCCCAACGGTATTGAGTGTGGTGAATGCCAAGGAAAACCGCTGTAAGAGAGTGCAGAACCTTAAGTTCGGAGCCTATGACTATGCGGCTGGGCAATTCTAGTTGAGCCTTGGAGAAGTAATAGACGCTTCGTTGATTTCAGCTTCAAAGACCCACGCAGTCACATCTGAAGGTGAAACGCGAGAGAGGGAGGGGCGCGTTATACCTGTAAGGTACCCGACATAATTGCCTATCAAGAAATAAACGGCTACCATCGCTGCCGCTGAGAACGCGACGAGTATGCCCGCCAACATGAGCGAGAATTCACTGCGATCGACCGCCTGCTGCATCAGATGCAGTGACCAGGCAACGAGAGCAATAACAATGGCAAGAATGATGACTAGCATATCTAAAGTATTGTAACAGATACTCAGATTTCGTCATCCTCGTTTCCTACTATTTACCACTGCAAGTACCCCACAAGTTGGTTGACACCAAGGCGCAGGTGGTCTCTCACGGCTGACCACTAGACGATCGCTCGTTGACTGTTTACTTCTCTGTGAGACGTACAGGCACCTGTTGGGCGGCTAAATAGGCTTTAATTTCAGAGACTGTCAGGTGCCCATAGTGCAGCAGTGAGGCAAGTAACGCTGCTTCTGCCTTGCCTTCTGTCAGCGCTGCGTGAATGTGCTCACAGGTACCGGCACCGCCTGACGCAATCACTGGGATTTCGACGTGTTCAGCGATCGCGCGCGTGAGCGCCAGGTCATAGCCTGCTTGAGTGCCGTCTGCATCCATGCTCGTCACCAACAGCTCTCCAGCCCCGCGCTGTTCAACGTTTTTCGCCCAGGTAATTGCGTCCAGTCCTGTGTTTTCTCGTCCGCCGCGCACATACACATCCCAACCGGGATTGTCAGCGTCTTGCCGTCTTCGAGCATCGATCGCCACCACAATACATTGGTTACCGAAGCGATCGCTGGCACGATCGATGAGGTCGGGATCACGCACTGCGGCTGAGTTGATGCTGACCTTATCGGCTCCCGCTCTTAACAATTGTTTAATAGTCTCTAAGTTTTGAATGCCGCCACCGACCGTGAGGGGGATAAATACTTGCTCCGCTGTACGATACACCACATCAAAAATGATGCCCCGATCTTCGTGGGTTGCCGTGATGTCTAGAAAGACTAGCTCATCGGCACCAGCCTGGTTGTAGACCTGCGCTAACTCAACCGGATCACCCGCATCCCGCAAATCAACAAAATTGACTCCTTTGACTACCCGCCCCGCTTTTACGTCTAGGCAGGGTAGAATTCGCTTCGCCAGCATGGTTTTTAGCAGCTTTGAACGTTTGCATCTTAGAGTATTTGGGAGGCGGCAGTCAGTGGTTAGCTTTCTTCAACAACTAACAACGAACAACCAACCATTCCCGCGTCTCAAATTCTCATCTACTAACTACTATCCGACACTCGACGCTGATACACTGAGTTTTGTTTTCACAGTCTTGGAGTGACGATGGAAGTTGGTCAAAAGGTGCGCGTGTATCGGTTGCGCGATCGTGTATCGCCGATGATTGCCAAAAAGTTGGGCGAAGTCGGCGTGATTCAGGACTATAAGATGACGGATGCCAGCGGTGTTGGCTATCTGGTCAAGTTTACAGATAATTCGGCGACCTGGTTTTTTGAGGATGAAGTGCAGCCTGCGCCCGTAGGCAATTAAGCGCGTTCTGGCTCAATTGCGCCGTTGCAGACGCACCACAATGATGTGTGCAGAGATGTGTGCAGAGTCGAGGCAATCGCTACCATAAGAGGAACGCTGGCGAATCGTTGAGCTGGCACACGTAATGCATTGGGTTGAAAGCGGAAACATGGCTCTAATTTTGACGTTTTTGGGCAAAGGTGGTGTTGGTCGGACGACGATCGCGATCGCGACTGCCAAGCGCTTTGCCGCTCAGGGGAAACGAGTGCTACTGGCGTTTCAAGAACCGGACGTGGCGGTGGGCATCCTTTTAGGCACAGTTCCCAGCCATGAACCGCAGGAGCTTTCGACACACTTTTTTGCTGTGCAGTTTCAGGCATCGCTGCTGCTAGAGCGCAGTTGGGAAGAAGTTAAAAAATTGGAAGCACAGTACCTGCGCACCCCGTTTTTTAAGGAAGTCTTTGGGCAGGAGCTAAGCGTGCTGCCGGGGATGGACAACGCGCTTGTTTTGAACGCACTGCGAGAGTATGAGGCGAGTGGCAAGTACGATGTGATTGTGTACGACGGTGCCGGGAATCAAGCCACCCTGCGGCTGTTTGGGATGCCCGAAAGCTTGAGTTGGTATGCACGTCGGTTCCGTAAGGTGTTTGCCGATTCCGATTTGGGCAAGACACTATCGCCGTTCTTGCAGCCGATCGCCAGTGCCGTGCTAAATGTGAGCTGGACAGATGACATTTTTAACCAGCCAGCCGCGCAGCAGGCAACCAATATCTTGGAGCAGGGCAAGCAAGCGCTGGCTGATCCTAATCGGGTTGCTGCCTATCTGGTGACAACAGAGGATGCCGCCGCGATCGCAACGGCAAAGTATCTCTGGGGTGCCGCACAGCAGGTTGGGCTGACGGTCGGTGGAGTGCTTTTGAACCGAACCCATGACAGTGGAGCCGTCGCGCCAGAGTTTGCACCCCTGCCTGTGACACCGATTCCCACACAGGCGATTGACGATTGGCAACCGTTGATGGATGCGTTACCAGACTTAGAGCAAGCGTCTCAAGCACCTCGACCGATCGCGATTAACGTCGCAGAACGTAAAGTCAGCCTGTTTCTGCCAGGGTTTGATAAGAAGCAAGTGAAACTCACCCAGTCTGGACCCGAAATCACGATCGAGGCGGGCGATCAGCGACGCAACATTACGCTGCCACCAGAACTGAGCGGCAAGCCTGTCGCTGGCGCAAAATTCCAGGATAGTTTTCTGATCATTTCCTTTTAACGCCTACGTTCTGATTTCCAAATTCTGCCTTCCGTCTCCTGGATTCTGACTCCTCACCGACCAACCTAGCCCTAATCGGATATTCATCCCGTATGACTGAATCGAATCCTGCTCCGTTATCAGACGATCCTGTCGCTAAGGTTACACCAGATGGAATGGCAGCTCCGTCGCCAGTAGGCGATCGCAGCGCTAAAGCCCGACAACTGCTTGGAATGAAGGGCGCACAGCAGGGCGAAACGTCCATCTGGAAAATTCGCCTCCAGCTAATGAAGCCTATCACCTGGATTCCGCTAATTTGGGGCGTGGTGTGTGGTGCTGCTTCCTCAGGAAACTACCGTTGGACGCTGGAAAACGTTTTGATTTCGGCTGCCTGCATGTTGATGTCGGGTCCGCTGCTGACGGGGTACACCCAAACGCTAAACGATTTTTACGATCGTGACCTTGATGCCATCAACGAGCCGTATCGCCCCATTCCATCGGGGGCAATCTCACTTCCACAGGTGACGGTACAAATTTTGGTGCTGTTCTTTGGCGGCATTGGTGTTGCGTATGCGCTGGATCAATGGGCGGGGCATGAGTTTCCGACCATTACAGTGATGGCGATCGGCGGCTCCTTTGTGTCTTATATTTATTCCGCGCCGCCCCTCAAGCTGAAGCAAAACGGCTGGTTAGGCAACTATGCGCTGGGTGCCAGCTACATTGCGCTGCCCTGGTGGGCGGGTCATGCGCTGTTTGGCGATTTGAACCCAACGGTCATGATTCTCACTCTGTTCTACAGCTTGGCAGGTCTGGGCATTGCGGTTGTCAATGACTTTAAGAGCGTCGAGGGCGATCGGCAGTTGGGCTTGCAATCGCTGCCTGTGATGTTTGGGATTACGACGGCTGCATGGATTTGCGTCTGCATGATTGATATCTTCCAGGCTGGCATTGCCGTTTACCTGATCAGCATTCACGAAAATCTTTACGCGACTATCTTGCTGCTGTTGGTGATTCCGCAAATCACCTTTCAGGACATGTATTTTCTGAGAGATCCGCTGAAAAACGATGTGAAATACCAGGCAAGCGCTCAACCCTTTCTGGTGTTAGGGATGCTGGTTGCTGGGATAGCCCTCGGTCATGCTGGAGTTTAGCGACTGAAATTTGGTCAATCTGAGCACAAATCACCCTCTTGCTACCCTGTCATTGTCATTGCAGGCAATTTGCAGAAAGGGCTGGCACAGCTTAATTTGATGTCGATGGATTACAGCTTGAAGCCTTCGACAGAAAGAACGCTCCAGCCGATCGCACCCTTGACCTCTGTCAGGATTCTGTCAAGATATAGCAGACCCTCATTGGACTGATGGACAAAAAGTTGGCTGAATGTTGAAGTTGTTAGGGTTTGCTGATCCCTAAGATGCATTCTGATCCCAACCCCTTACAATGAGGACGGCGATCGCTCGGTGGTGATGAGGCTGTAGTGTGGAAAATTTTCTTTCAAAACTCAAAAACTTATCGATCCGCTCCAACGGTTCCGAGTCGCTACAGTCTGACTTACGACCAGACACGGCTAAGTCGCCTTCAGCGTTGCCTCAAGCGGTAACTCCAAGCTCCGATCAGACGGCACCCGTGCCGCAACGCATGAAGCGCTCTCGCATGGGTAAACCGCTTTACCGTCGCTATGCATTCTGGCTAGCGCTTGTAGCTGTGAGCGGTGGTGCTGCTGTAGCCTGGGGCGTATGGAAAGTCGAAAAAAGCCTGCCTGATGTTTCAGCGATCGCTAGTTTTTCCCAGAATGGGACGTTGACCATCAAAGCGGCGGATGGGGTTGTTTTACAACAGCTCGGTTCCGCAACACGTCAAAAGCTGACCATTAAGCAAGTTCCCGATCGTGTCATCAAAGCCTTTATTGCGGCTGAAGATCGTCGTTTTTACCAGCACAACGGGGTTGACTACCAATCAGTCATACGGGCTGTCGCCTCCAACTTGCTGGCACGTGACCTGGTTGAGGGGGGCAGTACGATTACGCAGCAGGTCGCGCGGATTATTTACCTCAGCCAAGATCGCACAATGGCGCGCAAGCTTCAGGAAGCCTTTTTAGCGCAAAAAATTGAGCGCACTTTGAGTAAAGATCAGGTGCTGGAAAAATACCTTAATCTGGTTTACCTGGGATCAGGAGCGTATGGAGTGGCAGATGCCGCCTGGGTTTACTACAGCAAGTCAGTCGATCAACTGACGCTATCAGAAACGGCAATGATCGCAGGGTTGCCGCCTGCCCCCAGTGATTATTCTCCGCTGGTGAACCTGCAAATTGCTCGCCAACGGCGCGACATCGTGCTCGATCGCATGCAGGAAGCTGGTTTCATCACGGAAGCTGAGGTCGAACAAGCGCGTGCCCAACCGCTTACCCTCAAACCCAGCGCGCCCAGAAAACTGTACAGCGATACGCCTTATTTCACGTCCTATATTCAGCAGCAATTGCCCAAGCTGCTGACAAAAGAGCAGCTAGAGGCTGGTGGGTTAACCGTCGAGACAAGCCTTAATCCGACGTGGCAGAAAGCAGCGGAAAAGGCGATCACAGATGCAGTGAAAAACATTGGACCCTCCGAAGGCTTTAAGCAGGCATCGCTGGTGGCGGTGGATCCCCGTAATGGTGAAATTCGTGCGATGGTAGGCGGCACCGACTTCAACACGAGCCAATTTAATCGCGTGACGCAGGCACAACGTCAGCCAGGCTCGTCTTTTAAGCCAATTTTGTACACGACTGCGATCGCGACAGGCATTTCGCCCTATGCCACTTACCTGGACGCGCCCTTAACTGTAGATGACTATAAGCCGCAAAATTACAGCCGCAAATACAACGGCTGGCTGTCGCTGCGAGATGCCATTACCAATTCGATCAACCTGGTTTCAGTCCGGTTGCTAATCGATGTGGGATTCGACCCTGTGATTAAACTTGGGCACGATATGGGCATCCAGTCTCAATTGCTGCCGACGTATTCTCTGGCATTGGGCACGTCCGAGGTTAACCTGCTGGAGCTTACCAGTGCTTACGCAACACTGGCGGCAAAAGGCAACTACCGTGAGTCGCACGGTATTCGTCGCATCATCAACCGTAAGGGGGAGGTCATTTACACGGCTGCCCCAAAACCTAAGCAAGCGGTTGACCGGGATTCTGTGGCGATCGTTACCTGGATGATGCAAAACGTCGTCAACAGTGGTACAGGTCAAGCGGCGCAAATTGGTAGACCCGTGGCTGGCAAAACAGGCACCTCCGAAGAAGCCCGTGATCTGTGGTTTATTGGCTTTGTGCCTCAAATGGCGGCTGGCGTTTGGTTGGGTAATGATGACAACACGCCCACTTGGAGCTACAGCAGCACGGCAGCAGAAGTCTGGCACAATTTTATGACAACGGTTGTGAAAGGCATGGCAGTTGAGAAATTTCCTGAACTTCCTAAGCTGGATGGTCGCAAAGGCACCCTCAAAGCCAAGCCGGTCAAACCAAACCAAATGTATGACGGCGAAGCACCACAGGCTGATACCCGATCTTCTGGGGAATCTCGTAGTTATCCTCGATCGGGAGATTCTGCAAGACCTGCACCAGCAGCACCGTCTTCTGGTACTTCTGCGCCTTCAAACACACCAGCTCAGCCTTTAGAAGCAGCGCCAGCAGCTCCTGAATCAGCACCACCCCAAAACTCTGCGCCTGAACTACCTCCTGCCGAACCAGCACCACCGCCCACAACCTCTGGACCGCCCCAGCCTGCCCCTGGCAATTGATTTTAGTCAATGGGCATAATCCTCCAGACTTTAGACATTAAAGCTGAGACCAAAGCACGCTGATTGACTCACTATGTTTTCTAAGGTTCTGATTGCCAATCGGGGGGAAATTGCCTGCCGTATTATTCGCACGCTCGATCGCCTGGGGATTGCCTCTGTTGCCGTCTATTCTGAAGCGGATGCCCACACAGCACATGTAGCCGCTGCGGGTGAAGCCATTTGTGTGGGAGCTGCTGCTCCGTCTCAAAGCTATTTACGGGCAGACGCAATCCTGGCAGCAGCACAGGCAACCGGAGCGGATGCTATTCATCCCGGCTATGGTTTTTTAAGCGAGAATGTTGCTTTTGCAGAAGCGTGCGCTCAAGCAGGCATTGCGTTTATTGGTCCCACCCCTGACCAAATCCGTCAGTTTGGGCTCAAGCATGAAGCACGGGCGATCGCCCAGCAAGCTGGACTACCCCTCGTTCCTGGCACGTCGCTTTTAGACAATTTAGAGGAGGTGAAACAAGCCGCAGACACGATCGGCTACCCTGTGATGATCAAAAGTACAGCGGGTGGTGGCGGCATTGGAATGCAGCTTTGCCGGGAAGAAACAACGCTGGCAGATCTCTTTGCTACAGTGCAGCGGTTAAGCCGCAATAACTTTAATGAAAGCGGGGTTTTCCTCGAAAGGTATGTCGAACGGGCACGCCACATTGAAGTGCAGATTTTTGGCGATGGGCAGGGTACCGTCGTGGCGTTGGGTGAACGAGACTGCTCCATTCAACGGCGCAACCAAAAGGTGATTGAAGAAGCCCCTGCGCCTAACATCAGCGAGGCACTTCGACAGCGCTTGTTTGAGTCGGCAGTGCGGCTGGGGCAGACTGTAAGTTATCGATCGGCAGGCACCGTGGAGTTTATCTACGATGTGGACACCGAACAGTTTTATTTTTTGGAAGTAAATACTCGTTTACAGGTCGAACATGGCGTAACGGAAGCGGTTACAGGTATCGATCTGGTGGAATGGATGGTGCGGCAGGCAGCGGGCGAATCGCTTTCGCTGGGCACCTATCGCTATCAACCGAATGGACACTCGATGCAGGTGCGGGTCTATGCCGAAGATCCCAACAAGAACTTTCAGCCTAGTTCGGGGACGCTGACCAACGTGCAGTTTCCCGCTAACGTCCGGTGTGACACCTGGATTGCAACGGGCACAGAAGTCTCGCCCTTTTATGATCCCCTGCTGGTAAAAGTCATTGTGCATGGGGAATCCAGGCAAGGGGCGATCGCATCTCTCCAAACTGCCCTCGCCAGTTCTCGCCTTGACGGTATCGAAACCAACCTGGAGTATCTGCGCCAAATCATCGCGGCTCCTGCGTTTGCGGATGCTGCACTGACCACCAAATTTCTCAACAGCTTTGCCTATCATGCTCGGACGATCGATGTCCTCGTGTCCGGCACCATGTCCACCGTGCAGGATTATCCAGGACGGGTGGGCTACTGGGATGTTGGCGTACCGCCCTCTGGTCCGATGGATTCGCTCGCGTTCCGCTTGGGCAACCGGATCTTGGGAAACTCAGACACGGCAGCAGGTTTGGAATGCACCCTTTCGGGTCCTACGTTGCGCTTCAACATCGATACCGTCATTTGCCTGACGGGTGCAACGATGAAGGCAACGTTAGACAAGGAGCCGATCGCCTCGTGGACAGCCGTTCCCGTCAAAGCAGGCAGTACGTTACGTCTGGGCACCATTCAGGGCAACGGCTTTCGGACGTACCTCTCCGTGCAGGGTGGCTTTGATGTCCCCGATTATCTGGGCAGCAAGGCAACGTTTACCCTGGGCGGATTTGGTGGGCATGGGGGCAGAGCGCTGCAAGTTGGCGATGTGCTGAAGCTGCAACCAGGCTCACCTCAAGCATCCCAATCGCTCCCATCTGAACTGATTCCGACCTATCCCGACCATTGGGAGATTGGCGTACTGTACGGACCTCACGGCGCACCTGATTTCTTTACCAACGCGGACATTGAGACGTTTTTCAGTACGCATTGGGAAGTTCACTATAATTCGGCGCGGACAGGCATTCGGTTGATTGGTCCTAAACCCCAGTGGGCACGGCAGGATGGCGGTGAGGCAGGGCTGCATCCTTCCAATATTCACGACAATGCCTATGCAGTGGGCACGATCGACTTTACGGGTGATATGCCCATTATTTTGGGGTTGGATGGTCCCAGTTTGGGCGGCTTTGTGTGTCCTGCCACGATCGCCGAAGCTGAATTGTGGAAAATTGGGCAGCTTAAACCGGGCAACACCATTCAATTCCACCGCCTCACGTTCGATCAGGCATTACAGCAAGAACTGGCGCTCGATCGCCAAATCCAAACGTTACAAGTTGGTCAACCGCTGACGGTTGTGGCTGATGGTTCCAGCGATACGCGCTCCGCACACCTAAGTGAACGCGCGATCGTTGCCACGCTGCCTGCTACCGAGACTCAGATTGCCGTCACCTACCGTCAGGCAAGCGACAAGTACTTGCTGATTGAATACGGTGCTCTGGTGCTGGACTTGAATCTGCGCTTTCGGGTGCATGAGTTGATGACCTACCTGCACGCCAATCCCATTGCAGGCATTCTGGAGCTCACACCGGGAATGCGATCGCTCCAGGTGCATTACGATAGCCGCGTCCTCTCCCAACAAGACTTGCTAACGGCGTTGCAAGCAATTGAGGCACATTTGCCCGCGATCGCCGACCTGGAAACCTTGCCGACCCGCATTGTTCACCTCCCCCTCTCCTGGGATGACGAATCAACCCAACTTGCCATTCAAAAATATATGCAGTCGGTGCGGAAAGACGCGCCCTGGTGTCCCAGCAACATTGAATTTATTCGACGCATCAATGGCTTAGACAGCATTGAAGACGTAAAAGAGATTGTCTTCAACGCTAGCTATCTCGTCATGGGACTCGGCGATGTCTACCTCGGTGCGCCCGTTGCTGTGCCGCTCGATCCGCGTCATCGCCTTGTCACGACCAAATACAATCCCGCTCGCACCTGGACACCTGAAAACGCTGTAGGCATTGGTGGTGCCTACCTTTGCATCTACGGCATGGAAGGTCCGGGTGGCTACCAGTTTGTGGGACGCACAGTGCCCGTGTGGAATCGCTACAAGCAAACGGCAGACTTTAAAGATGGAAAGCCCTGGCTGCTGCGGTTCTTCGACCAAATCCGGTTTTATCCCGTGTCCAATGCTGAGCTAACGCAACTCCGCGAAGACTTTATTGAAGGCACGTTCAAGCTGACGATCGAAGAAACGACCTTCAGCCTACAGGACTATCACCAGTTCTTAGAAAGCATCGCCGAAGAAGCCACTGCCTTCAAAACCCGGCAGCAAACCGCTTTTCGTGAAGAGCGCGATCGCTGGGCACTCAATGCCCAGGATGAACAAGCCATTGTAGACGA